>NZ_JBLLVA010000026.1:0-54366 GCF_047739745.1 Borborobacter xinjiangensis
CGTCGCAACCATCGAACCCGCCGAATGCGCAAACTACATCGCAAACGCCGGTTACGCTTCCGTCAAAACCTGAAAGGCTCTAAACCAGAAACGGGTTGCTGCGTCGTTCCTCACCGAAACGTCCGCCCGGGCCGTGCCCGCAGATGAAGCCGATATCATCGCCGAGTGGCAGCAGCTTTTCCTTGATCGAGGCGATCAGCGCTGCGTGATCTCCACCGGGCAGATCGGTGCGGCCGATCGAGCCGCGAAACAAGACATCGCCGACATGAGCGAACTTCGCCGCCTCGTTGTAGTAGACGACATGGCCCGGCGCATGACCTGGACAGTGGAACACCTTGAAGACGTGCTCGCCGAAGGAGACCGTCTCACCTTCGCTAAGAAAGCGGTCCGGAACGCAATTACGCACCGCACCCGTCAGTCCGAAGCGGGTCGCCTGCGATTCCAGATTGTCGAGCAGCGGCCGGTCGGCTTCATGCGGGCCCACAATATCGACGCCAAGCGCATCCTTCAGGTCCATCGCCCCGCCGGCATGGTCGATATGGCCGTGCGTCAGCCAAATCGCGGTAATGGTGAGACCATTGTCCTTGATCGCCGACAGTATCTGGTCGACGTCACCGCCGGGATCGACCACAACGCCCGACTTGGTGTCCGCGTCGAAGAGGATAGTGCAATTCTGCTGGAACGGCGTGACCGGAACGATGCCCGCATTGAGCTGACCCATGTTTTTCCTTTCGCTTTGTCAGGCAACATGTAGGCGGCAACTGCTGCGACGTCCACCGCCTGGGGCCACCGTAAATGCGAGCTAACAAAAAACGGGCGGCTCGAAGGCCGCCCGCGAAATTCAACTTACTGCCCTTCAGGCCTTTTTCATGGCGCCCATGACTGCCCCGACGATCGCCGTCACCACGCCGCCGCCAACGACGCCACCAACCGCATCGCCCAGAGCACCCGACAAGGCGCCCGCGACATTCGGATCGCTTAGCACATTCGTCAGAATCTGGCCGCCGGCGACACCACCGACCACGCCCGAAACGACTTTCAGTACGGCGCTCATTGCCGCCTGCTTGAGTGCCGCCCCAACACCAAGGCCGCCAATGGCGCCCGTTACCGCCTGTATGATGATCGGAAGAAGCGCTTCCATATTACTATCCCTCCAACAGTAAGACCGACTCGCGCGAGCCGACCAACTTCATCAGACGCGGAATTGAACAAGAGTCAAATAAGCTGCGGCTAAAACAAAACGGGCGGCCATGGCCGCCCGTTACGAGAACAAGTTTCAATCTGAACGTAAAACGACGTAATGCCGTCTTACTCGGCTGCAATCGCGTGCTTGGGTTGAACTGCCACCGAATAGTCGTTCATCAGCGTCTTGGCGATTTCGCCGACCTGGAAGCGGTGTGGTCCGATCTCCGACACCGGGGTGACTTCGGCGGCCGTGCCGGTGAGGAAGCACTGTTCGAAGCCCGCGAGTTCCTCTGGCATGATGGCGCGCTCGATCACTTCAAGACCGCGTGCCTTCGCCAGATCGATCACCGTGCGTCTGGTGATGCCATCGAGGAAGCAATCCGGCGTCGGCGTATGGATCTTGCCGTCCTGGACGAAGAAGATATTGGCGCCTGTGGCTTCGGCAACCTGGCCGCGCCAATCCAGCATCATGGCGTCCGCATAGCCCTTGTCCTCGGCGGCGTGCTTGGAGAGCGTGCAGATCATGTAGAGGCCGGCGGCCTTGGCCTTCGACGGCGCGGTGCGCGGATCGGGCCGGCGATATTCGGCAATGTCGAGGCGGATGCCCTTCAGCTTCTGCGCCGGATCGAAATAGCTCGGCCACTGCCAGATGGCGATGGCGCAGTTGATGCGATTCTTCTGTGCCGAAACACCCATGCTTTCGCTGCCGCGCCAGGCGATCGGGCGAACATAGGCGTCCTTGAAGCCCTGCTTCTTCAAAAGCTCGCGGCAGGCATCGTCGATCTCGGCCACGGAGTAAGGGAGCTTGAAACCGAGAATGCGCGCGGATTCGTGCAGGCGTTCGGTGTGCTCGGTCAGCTTGAAGATTTCCCCGCCATAGGCGCGCTCGCCCTCGAACACCGCACTTGCATAATGCAGACCATGGGTCAGAACATGCACCTTGGCGTCGGCCCATTTGACGAACTCGCCATTCATCCAGATGAAGCCGTCAAGTTGATCGAACGGGACGGATGCCATGATAACCTCCTGCGGGAACGTGCCCGCCAACGTTTCTATCCAATTTGCTAAGTCGCGGCGGCGCGGCTTGTGACCGTGAATCTAGGCGGATATGGACATCATGGCAAACTCACGAAATTCCGCAGAATTGCGGTTGAACTTGCCTTTTCGATCGCAATCCGCCGAAAAGCTTGGCAAAAATTACCAGCGCCCTTAAAATATGTCAACAAGGCTGACATAAATTACAAACTCGCAGGACACACATGGCAGACCGCAACGGCGCAGATACAGAACCTATAAAAACCGCGATCACCGATCAGGACGGCCTCGATCTGTCGATCATCGAACTGCTTTTCTTCGCCTATCGCGACTTCACGTCCGATCCGGACCATATCCTGGCCGACTATGGCTTCGGGCGCGCCCATCACCGCGTCGTGCATTTCGTCAACCGCATGCCGGGTCTTACCGTCGCCGAACTGCTTGATGTCCTGCAGATAACCAAGCAAAGCCTGGCGCGCGTGCTCAAGCAGCTCATCGACACCGGCCATGTCATTCAGGTCCAGGGTCCGCGCGACCGGCGCCAGCGCGAACTCTACCCCACCGCCAAGGGGCGGGCGCTGGCCCTGGCGTTGGCACGGCCACAGTCGCGCCGCATCCATGATGCATTGCAAGGCTCGCAGGGGGCCGAACGCGAAGGGATCGAACGGTTCCTGAAAGCTATGGTCAACCCCGAATGGAGAGCGCAGATTGACAATCTGCCGGGAAACACGCCAGGAAAAGGCCATGAAGACGAATGAGATAGCCGACTATCCCGTGGTGCCGGAGGACGACGCTCCGCACCTTCTGGTGGTCGACGACGACACCCGCATTCGCAACCTGCTGAAACAATATCTCAGCGAAAACGGGTTCCGCATCACGGTTGCCGGAAATGCGCAGGAAGCGCGGCGCAAACTTGCCGGCCTCGATTTCGACCTGCTGATCCTCGATATCATGATGCCGGGAGAAAGCGGCGTCGATCTGACCAAGGCTCTGCGCGCCGAGAAAGCCGTTCCGATACTTATGCTGACGGCCCTTTCGGAAACCGACAGCCGCATCACCGGCCTGGAGGCTGGCGCCGACGACTATCTGCCGAAGCCCTTCGATCCGCGCGAGCTGATCCTGCGCATCAACAACATATTGCGTCGCGGCGGACCGTCCATGACGCCGAAGGTCGAGCAGATCGTATTCGGCCCCTACACGTTCCAGATCGCACGTCGCGAGCTGAAGAAGGGCGGCGAGCCACTGAAGCTCACTGACCGCGAACAGGAAATCCTGGCGATCTTTGCCGAGCGCGCCGGCGAAACCATCCCGCGCCACGAACTGGTATCGAGCGATTCCGAGGTCGGAGAGCGCACCATCGACGTGCAGATCAACCGGCTGCGGCGCAAGATCGAGCGCGACCCGGCAAACCCGGTATGGCTTCAGACGGTCCGCGGTGTTGGGTATCGCCTCAGTGTGGAATAGACTGGCCATCTAAGAGCCCTCCTGCCCGCGGCGGTATCGGGCGTTCGCGGACGGGAAAGGCACATGACGACTTCGCAAGTGAACCGGTCTGAGAGCGGCGCCCTTCATGCGTGCTAGATCGGCATTTTTCGGGCTCGGCTCCGTGCCCAGGAGTTGGAACCGCTTTTGGCGGCTTGTCTCACTCTATATGCCGAAGCGGCTCTACCCGCGCTCGCTGATCATCATCATCACGCCGATGATCCTGCTCCAGTCAGTCGTCGCCTTCAATTTCATGGAGCGGCATTGGCAGACGGTCACATTGCGTCTTTCGCAGGCGGTCACGCGCGACATCGCCGCCATCATCGACATGATCGAAACCTATCCGCAGGATCCGGATTACGCCAACGTCATCCGCATCGCCCAGGATCGGCTTTCGCTGAAGATCGACCTGCTGCCGCCCGATCCGTTGCCGCCGCCCGGCCCCAAGCCGTTTTTCTCCATTCTCGATCAGACGCTGTCGTCGGAGATCACCAAGCAGATAAACCGGCCGTTCTGGCTGGATACCGTCGGCAATTCCAACATTGTCGAGGTGCGCGTCCAACTTGAAAACAAGGTGCTGCGCGTCTTCGTGCGCCGCAGCCAGGCCTACGCCTCCAACACCCATATTTTCCTGATATGGATGGTCGGCACCTCGCTCGTATTGCTGATCATCGCAATTCCCTTCCTGCGCAATCAGATCAGGCCGATCCTGGCGCTTGCGGAAGCGGCCGAAAGCTTTGGCAAGGGACGGCCGATGCCGCCCGATTTCCGCCCTCGCGGCGCCGAGGAAGTTCGCCGGGCCGGTTTTGCATTCATCCAGATGCGCGAGCGCATCGAACGGCAGATCGAACAGCGCACGGCGATGCTCACCGGCGTCAGCCACGACCTGCGCACCATTCTTACGCGCTTCAAGCTGCAGCTCGCCCTTTCCGGCAAGAAGGCCGACATCCAGGCCCTCAACCAGGACATCGACGATATGCAGTCGATGTTGGAAGGCTATCTCGATTTCGCCAGGGGCGAAGCCTCCGAGGATCCGGGCAAGTTCGACCTCAAGGCGCATCTTGAAAAGCTCAAGGAAGAGGCAAAGCTCAGCAAGAGCGAGTTGACGACCTCACTTTCGGGAACCGGCGAAATCCACGTGCGCCCGAACGCGTTCAGCCGGCTTCTTGCCAATATCGTCGGCAACGCCTTTCGCTACGCCGAACATGTGCGGGTGACCGCAACCCATACGCGTGGCTCGCTTACCATCATCGTCGACGATGATGGGCCGGGCATCCCGCCGGACAGGCGCGAGGAGGTGTTCAAGCCGTTCGTTCGGCTGGACGCGGCGAGAAATCTCGACGCGACCGGAACCGGCCTTGGCCTTTCAATCGCCCGCGACATCGCCCGCAGCCATGGCGGCGACGTCACGCTGGAAGACAGCCCGATGGGCGGCTTGAGAGCCAGGATCAGGGTACCTGCCTGACCGCCAAAGGATCAGGGAGGAAGGTCAGAACAGCCGGCCGCCGTCCGGCACCTTGCGCTCGATCGCACCAAGCACGACATCGCCCTCCGCATCGGGAAAGCCGAGCGTCAGCACCTCGGACATGAATTTGCCGATCTGGCGCGGCGGAAAATTGACGACAGCGAAAACCTGGCGGCCGACAAGCGAATCCACCGAGTAGTATTTGGTGATCTGCGCCGAGGATTTTTTCACGCCGATCGCCGGACCGAAATCGATCTTGAGCTTTATCGCCGGCTTGCGGGCTTCTGGAAACGGCTCGGCTTCCACTATGGTGCCGGCACGGATATCGACGCGGTCGAAATCGGCAAAGCTGATTTCGGGCCTTACGGGCGTATCGATGCTCATTGCGGGTTACGCATTGCCAAGCGTTTCGAACAGCACGCCGGAAAGCGCATCTTTCGCCGATGTGCCCGACCAGACAACGTACTGGAACGCCTGGAAATAGCATTCGCACGCGTCGAGCGCCGACGACAGCAGCACCTCGACCTGCTGGCTGGTCGGCTCGACGCCGCCGGCAAGCAGCAGCGACTGGCGAAACATGATCGCGCCTTCCTGCTCCCAGAGGTCGAAATGCCCGAAAAGCATCTGTTCGTTGATCAGCGACAACAGCCGCATGATTTCGAGCGTACGGGCCTCGGGCACCTTGATGTCAAACGCGCAGGCAAGGTGCACTGCCTCGAAATCCTCCATCCATGAGAAGGACACGTGGTAGTCGGTCCATGTTCCGGCGACCGAAATCGAGATCTCGTCGTCGCCTGTGCGCTCGAAGGCCCATTCATTGTTGTGCGCAACCTGTTCGATCACATCCACCGGGTGGATTTCGCGTGCAAATTCCAGCTCGACAAGTTCCATGAAATGCTTCCTGACGTTCTGGGAGCGCCTCCGCACGCCCCGCGCGAAATGCACACACAAACAGTTGTCACTAGAACATAGACGGCGGATCAATCGGCATCGGCACAAGCGCGCTTTATCCGGGCCCCCACCGCCCAGCGCATGACCCCGTCCCGAATCATGCAGCAAATTCAGTGTATTGATGCAGAGTCGCGTGACCAGCCCCTTTTTCGCGCGACACGCCAGAAGGGTGTGGAAAGCCGTTGCCGCACAGATTCATGCAAGCCGGATAAGCGATTCAGGCGAAAGCGCTTTTTCGGATGGGGCGCTGTGGAAAAGGTTAACGAATTATTTTTTCGAGGCTACCCTGGAAGACGCCCTGACAGGCGCCTCGGACGACTTCATCGGCGAACTTGACAATCTTTCTTCGAGTTCGGCGATCCGCGCCGCCAGCCGATCATTTTCGGCGCGGGCCTTGAGCGCCATTTCACGCACCGCCTCGAACTCCTCGCGCTGCACCACATCCATCGAGTTCAGGATCCTTTCGGCCTGACCCTTGAACGCTGTTTCGACCTCGCGGCGCACGCCCTGGGCGGCACCCGCCGCATCCGTCACCAGCTTGGCGAATTCGTCAAGAATGCGGTTCGATCCGGTAGACATGACAATACCTCTGGGCAAAACTCGGCCACTGGCATGGAGGTAGTGCGCATCGAGCATGAATGCAAGCTTGGATGAGGCAGCATCCGCCTGCCTTGACCCCGCCAAAAGCCTGCCGCATGGTCCGCGCCGATCCTGCCGCCCGATCCGGAGCACCTCTTGAACGACTACCTCCTGCTGCCGTTGGCAGCCCTGCCCTTCCCCAACATCGATCCGGTGATCGTGCAGATCGGCCCGCTCGCCATCCACTGGTACGGCGCGGCCTATATTGTCGGCATCCTGTTTGCCTGGTGGTATGCCGGCCGCCTCGTGCGGAATGAAAAACTCTGGGCAAGCGGCGTCACGCCGATGAAGCGCGAAGACCTTGACGACTTTCTCGTCTGGGCCGCGGTCGGCGTGGTTCTGGGTGGCCGGGTCGGCTATATCCTGTTTTACGACCTCGCCCGCTATATCCAGAACCCGCTCGATATCTTCGCCGTCTGGCAAGGCGGCATGTCGTTTCATGGCGGCTTGGTCGGCACCACGCTGGCGATGATCCTGTTTGCCCGCTCGCGCGGCATTCGCGTCTGGACGATGTTCGACGTCGTGGCGGCCGGTGTGCCGGTGGGGCTCGGTCTGGTCCGCCTCACAAACTTCATCAACTCCGAGATCTGGGGCAGGCCGAGCGACGCGCCCTGGGCGGTTGTATTTCCGAACGGTGGGCCTTTGGCGCGCCACCCAAGCCAGCTTTACGAAGCCGCTCTTGAAGGGCTGGTGCTGTTCATCGTCCTGCGCATTCTCACCCATGGTCTTCTGAAGTTGAAGCGGCCGGGGTTCATTGCCGGAGCCTTCGTCGCCGGGTATGGCGCTTCACGTATTTTCGTAGAGTTCTTTCGCGAACCGGACGCGCAGCTCGGCTATCTCTTCGGCGGCTGGCTGACCATGGGAATGGTCCTGTCTGTTCCGATGGTCGTGCTCGGCGTGTGGGCGATGGCGACGGCGAAGCCCGCCTCCGCCCCCAGCCCCGCATGACGGCGCTGAAAAAGCGCATCGCCGCGCTGATCGAGGCCAATGGTCCGCTTTCGGTCGCGGACTACATGGCGCTTTGTCTGTTCGATCCACAGGACGGCTATTACACCATTCGCGAGCCGTTCGGCGTGCGTGGCGACTTCACCACCGCGCCTGAAATCAGCCAGATGTTCGGCGAACTGATCGGCGTCTGGATAGGAACGACCTGGAAAGCGTTGGGGGAGCCGCTACCAGCCGCCATTGCCGAGATCGGACCCGGACGCGGCACGCTGATGAAGGACGTGCTGCGAACGCTTGGCCGCCTGGCGCCCGCGCTGCACGCCTCGGCTCGCTTCGCCATGATCGAAACCAGCCCCCGGCTGACGGCTATCCAGAAGGACACGCTCGCCGGCACCGGCGTCAGCATCGATTGGCATAGTTCTGTCGAAACACTGCCGCCGATGCCGCTGATTATCGTCGGCAATGAGATTTTTGACGCCATTCCGACGCGCCAGTTCATCCTGACCAGCGGCAGTTGGCGCGAGCGCGCCGTCGGACTTGGACCCGATGGCGAACTCCAGTTCATTGCCGGCGCCGGATCGCTCGACCCATCGCTGCTGCCCGCAGGCGCCAAGCAAGCGGCCGAAGGCGCGATCTTCGAATATGCGCCGGCACGAACGGCCCTGATGGAGGCGATCGCCACGCCGATAGCGGCAAATGGCGGGGCGGGCCTCTTCATCGACTACGGTCATCTCGAGCCGGGTATGGGCGACACGCTGCAGGCCTTGCGGCAGCACCGCTACGAGGACGTCCTGGCTAACCCCGGCCTTGCCGACCTGACCTCGCATGTGGACTTCGCAGCACTTGCCGAAACGGCAAGGCAGAGCGGCCTGGCCGCCCACGCGACGACCCAGGGCGATTTTCTGCTGCGCATGGGACTCCTGGAGCGCGCCGGCAGGCTGGGCGCCAATGCCTCGCCCGGGCGGCAGGAGGCGATCCGCGGCGAAGTCGAGCGGCTGGCAGGTCCAGATGCGATGGGAAATCTGTTCAAGGTGCTGGCGATCGCACCGTCGGGCTTTAGGGTTGCACCCTTTTCCAACCCGGATTGACTTGCTCAAAAGCCTGCCTCACTCTCGCGCCCGCTGGAACCAATGCGTCACCGGAATGGCGGATTTCGCCTTGACGAAACAGCTGCCGCAGAGAACAAGGCGCTCATGTCAGACCAACCGACACTCGATCCGATCCGCTCCGCCCTGCTTGGCCAAGTGGAATCCAGCGGCATAAAACATGGCTATTTCACCCGCCTCGGTGGTGTCTCCGATGGTATCTACAGCGGGCTCAACATCGGCGTCGGCTCCAATGACGATCAGGAGCTGGTGCTCGAAAATCGCCGCCGCGTGGCCGGCTGGATGGGCGTCGACTCCGATTCGCTGCTGACCGCATATCAGATCCACTCGCCGGACGTGATCATCGTGCGCGAGCCTTTTTCCGGCGCGCGGCCGAAGGCCGATGCGATTGTTACCGACCGAGCGGGCATCGCCATCGGCGCCACCACCGCCGATTGCGGGCCGGTGCTGTTCGCCGATGCCGAAGCGCGCGTTATCGGTGCCGCCCATGCCGGCTGGAAGGGTGCCTTCACCGGCGTCCTTGAAAACACCATCGCTGCAATGGAAAGCCTGGGAGCCAAACGCGAACGCATCGCTGCCGCGCTTGGCCCCTCCATCAGCGCTGCGAATTACGAAGTAGGCGCGGAATTCGTCGCTCGCTTCGTCGATGCCGACAGCAGCAACGCCCACTATTTCACGCCGTCGACCACGCCGGGGCATTCGATGTTCGACCTGAACGGCTACACCGTCGATCGCCTGGCGAAGGCCGGCGTGGCCGTCGAGGGCCTTGGCCGCTGCACTTATGCGGAAGAGGACCTGTTCTACTCCTATCGCCGCTCGACACACCGTAAGGAAGCAGATTACGGCCGCCAGATTTCTGCAATTGTCTTGGAGGATATTTGATGGCGCTTCATTTCGAACGTTCGGAGTTTGACGCACGCCGCGACCGCCTCGTCATCGAAATGGCGGAGAAGAAGCTGGACGCCATTCTGCTCTTCGCGCAGGAAAGCATGTACTGGCTGACCGGCTATGACACATTCGGCTTCTGCTTCTTCCAGTCACTGGTCATGAAGGCCGACGGCTCCATGGTATTGCTTACGCGCTCGGCCGACCTGCGCCAGGCCCGTCATACTTCGACCATCGAGAACATCGTCCTGTGGACCGATCGCGAGGGCGCCAACCCGGCGCTCGACCTGCGCAATCTTTTGAACGATCTCGACCTTCTCGGCGCCCGCATCGGCATTGAGTATGATACGCACGGGCTTACCGCCTTCAACGGCCGCCGTCTCGACGAGCAGATGCAGACATTCGGCCAGATCGTCGACGCCTCGGGCATCGTCGCCAGGCTGCGCCTGTTCAAGAGCCCGGCCGAAATCCAGAAGACGGAAAAGGCCGCAAGCCTTGCCGACGATGCGCTGGATGCGGCCCTGCCGCTTATCAAGCAGGGCGCCGACGAAGGCGCGATTCTGGCGGCCATGCAGGGCGCGATCTTCGAAGGTGGCGGCGACTATCCCGCCAACGAGTTCATCATAGGCTCAGGGGCCGATGCGCTCTTGTGCCGCTACAAGGCCGGGCGCCGCAAGCTTTCCAAGAACGACCAGCTCACGCTGGAATGGGCCGGCGTCTTCCATCACTATCACGCCGCCATGATGCGCACCGTTCTGACCGGCAAGGTCTCGAAGCGCCATCAGGAACTGTTCGACGCCGCCCATGACGCGCTGACGGCGGTCGAAAAAGTGATGACACCCGGCAATACGTTCGGAGACGTGTTCGATGCCCATGCCCGCAGCCTGGAAAGCCACGGACTGACCAAGCACCGGCTGAACGCCTGCGGTTATTCGCTTGGCGCGCGCTTCACGCCATCCTGGATGGATATGCCGATGTTCTACCAGGGTAATCCCGAGCCGATCGCACCGAACATGACGTTGTTTGCGCATATGATCATCATGGATTCGGAAACCGAGACCGCAATGACGCTTGGCCGCACCTATCTGACCACAGATACGCAGGCCAAGCCGCTCTCGCGTCACGGTCTCGACCTGATCGTAAAGTGATGACGAGCGGCAGACACATTGGTTTGGTCATGAGGAGATTCCTAACAGGCGCCGTATCATTGCTCGCAGCTCTCGCGCTGGGCGCCTGCACCAGCACGCAGGACGTGCTCGAGCCCTCGGCGATCGCTGCCACCGAGCAGCCGTCCTCGCCGGCGCCTTCAACCGGCACGAGCCCGATAGCCGCATCCAACGCCCGCATTCAGTTTGCCCCGATTGTCGGCGCGACGGTGGAAGCCGCAACCCCGCTGACCGAACGCCTGGCAAGCCGTGCCGGCCAGCGCGGCATGCGGCTTGCCGGCACCACCGATCCTTCCACGACGCACGTGTTGAAAGGCTACTTCTCCGCCCTTACTGAGGGTCCGGAGACGACCGTGGTATATGTATGGGATGTCTACGACCCCGCCGGCAGCAGGCTGCATCGCATCAACGGTCAGCAGAAGGTCCAGACGCAGGGCAAGGACGGCTGGGATTCTGTTTCGCCCGCAGTCATGCAGACGATCGCCGACACGACAATCGACCAATTGGCAGCCTGGCTGGCCGGCCGCACTGGCTGATCGGCCTGCTAAAAACAGCGATTCTATGGATTCAACGTCAATTTGCCACGACAACACTTGCAATAGGCGCAATGCCCGCTAAAAACCCGCTCATCTTCCCTGTCAGGACAGTTACATGAAACTCTTTGCGGGCAACTCCAACCGGGTTCTGGCCGAGGCGGTCGCCCGTTACCTCAATCTGCCGATCGGCAAGGCAAGCGTCAGGCGCTTCGCCGATCAGGAGATTTTCGTCGAGATCCAGGAAAACGTGCGCGGCGAAGACGTGTTCATCCTGCAGTCGACGTCGTTTCCGACCAACGATCACCTGATGGAACTGCTGATCATGATCGATGCGTTCATGCGCTCTTCCGCGCGGCGCGTCACGGCGGTCATTCCCTATTTCGGCTATGCGCGACAGGATCGGCGCGCATCGGGCCGCACGCCCATTTCGGCGAAGCTGGTCGCCAACATGATCACCCGCGCCGGGGCCAATCGCGTGTTGACGCTCGACCTCCATGCCGGCCAAATTCAGGGCTTCTTCGACATTCCCACCGACAATCTGTTCGCGGTGCCGGTCATGGCGCGTGACGTAAAGGCCAAGTACAAGCAACTCGGTAACGTCATGGTCGTGTCGCCCGATGTCGGCGGCGTGGTGCGTGCCCGCGCGCTCGCCAAGCGCCTCGACGCGCAACTGGCCATCGTCGACAAGCGTCGCGAGCGGCCGGGCGAATCCGAGGTCATGAACATCATTGGCGACATTCGCGGCAAGGACTGCATCCTGATCGACGACATCGTCGATTCCGGCGGCACGCTCTGCAATGCGGCGGATGCGCTGCTGAGCAATGGCGCGACCAGCGTTACCGCCTATATCACCCATGGTGTGCTTTCCGGTGGCGCCACCGCGCGCATCGCAGGATCGAAGCTGCAGGAGTTGGTGATCACCGATTCGATCCAGCCGACATCGGAAGTCAGCGCTGCCGCCAACATCAGGGTGCTTTCCATCGCCGACCTCATCGGCGAAGCGATTTCACGCACCGCCACGGAACAGTCCGTCTCGAGCCTGTTCGACTGAACGGCGTCTGTCTGCGGAAGCTGCGCCGGACTGCAATAATCTTGCGCCGTGAGGCACCTTCCGCTATAGAGCCGCCATCCGCGTAGACACCCTTGGAGGCAACGCGGCCGAGGGCCGTCGCTCTCGCATGCTCTTTACAGACAGGCACTTGCTGCCGATGGATCATGCACGGAACGGCTGCTTTCGACGTTTGAAGTGTGGGTTGCCCACACTCAAGCGCTCCAATCACAACGAAAGGAAATGCCATGAGCCAAGCTAGCTACGAGCTCAAGGCCGAAGCACGCGAACAGGTCGGTAAGGGGTCCGCCCGCAGTGTTCGCCGCAACGGCAAAGTGCCTGCAGTCATTTACGGCGACAAGCAGCCTCCCCTGGCGATCGCCCTGTCCTACAAGGACGTCTACTACAAGATTCACGGCGGCGGTTTCCTGACCACCATCGCCACGATCGACGTGGACGGCAAGAAGATCCAGGTCCTGCCCAAGGACTACCAGCTTGATCCGATCCGCGACTTCCCGATGCATGTCGATTTCCTGCGCGTCGGAAAGAACACCGAGGTCAATGTCAACGTGCCGGTCCGCTTCCTGAATGAAGAGAAGTCGCCGGGCATCAAGCGCGGCGGCGTGCTCAACATCGTGCGCCACGAGGTGGAGTTCCACTGCCCGGCCAACGCGATTCCCGACTTCATCGAAGTCGACCTCACCGGCACCGACATCGGCGATTCGATCCACATTTCCGCCGTCAAGCTACCGCGCGACGTAAAGCCGGTCATCGCCGACCGCGACTTCACCATCGCGACCGTTGCGGCGCCTGCCGGACTGAAGAGCGAAGACAGCGCTGCCGCCACCGAAGAAGGCGAGGCGGAAGCCGCGCCCGAGGAATAAGCCTCGGGAGGCGCTTGGAGACGTTCGATGCTGCTGTTTGCAGGTCTCGGAAATCCGGGCGCGAAATATGCCAACAACCGGCACAATGTCGGCTTCATGGCGGCGGACGCGATTGCCCGCCGCCATGATTTTTCGCCCTGGTCGAAGAAATTCCAGGGTCAGGTCGCCGAGGGAACCCTCGCCGGCGAGAAGATCATCCTTCTGAAGCCCCAGACGTTCATGAACCTGTCCGGCCAGTCGGTTGGCGAGGCGATGCGCTTCTACAAGCTCCAGCCGGCCGACCTGACGGTATTTTATGACGAACTCGATCTTGTTGCCGGCAAGGTGCGCGTGAAGACCGGCGGCGGCGCCGGAGGCCACAACGGCATCCGCTCGATCGACCAGCATTGTCAGAAAGACTATCGCCGCGTACGCATCGGCATCGGCCATCCCGGCGTCAAGGAGATGGTGCATGGCCATGTGCTTGGCGATTTCGCCAAGGCCGACGGGGAATGGCTCGATCCGCTGCTCACCGCCATCGCCGACCATGCTGGGCTGCTCGCCAAAGGCGACGACAACGGCTTCATGAACAAGCTCACGCTCGCGATGCAGGAAGCAGCGACGCCCGGGCAGGCGGTGGCTGAGCGTCCCGCACCTAAAAAACAGAGCCACATCCGCCAGGCGCGCCAGCCGGCGCCTGCAACGAAGCTTCCCGAAACCGGCCCGATGGCCGCGATGCTGAAAAAACTCTTCGGCAACAGGAGCTGATTTTCCCAACCTGCTGGGCATTCGGCATGGCTTCGGTCATGGAAGGCAGCGAAGGGGTTGACGATCCTCTGCCCTTTCGCCCATAGCCCACATCAATTCTGCACCTGTACAAGGCCTCGTCATCATGGGTTTCAAATGCGGCATCGTCGGACTGCCCAATGTCGGCAAGTCGACGCTTTTCAATGCACTGACGCGAACCGCGGCCGCACAGGCTGCGAACTATCCCTTCTGCACGATCGAGCCGAACACCGGAGAGGTGGCCGTTCCCGACCCGCGACTGAAGAAGCTTGCCGCCGCCGGAAAGTCGAAGGAGATCATCCCTACCCGCATATCCTTCGTCGACATCGCCGGCCTGGTGCGCGGCGCGTCCAAGGGCGAAGGCCTCGGCAACCAGTTTCTCGCCAATATTCGCGAGGTCGATGCCATCGTCCATGTGCTTCGCTGCTTCGAGGATGACGACATCACCCATGTCGAAGGTCGCATCGACCCCATTGCCGACGCCGAGACGGTCGAGACCGAGCTTATGCTTGCGGACCTCGAAAGCATCGAGCGCCGCATCGTGCAGTTCCGCAAGCGCGCAAGCGGCAAGGATAAGGAGGCGCTGACCATCCTGCCCGTGATGGAGCAGGTCCTGGCGCTGTTGCAGGACGGCAAGCCCGCGCGCCTGTTGCTCGACGGCATGGCAGCCGAGGATCTCGCCATCCTGCAGGGCCTCAACCTGCTGACTTCGCATCCGGTGCTCTATGTCTGCAATGTTTCGGAAGCCGAGGCGGCAACCGGCAATGACCACACGCGAGCTGTCGAGAAGATGGCCGAGGCCCAGGGCGCGCGCACCGTGGTGATCTCGGCGGCGATCGAGGCCGAGGTGGCACAACTGCCCGAAGAGGAGGCGCAGGAATTCCTCGCCGATCTCGGACTGGAGGAACCGGGCCTCGACAGGCTCATCCGCGCCGGATACGAACTCCTGCAGCTCATCACCTACTTCACCGTCGGGCCGAAGGAGACGCGCGCCTGGACGGTTCGCAAAGGCACCAAGGCGCCGCAGGCGGCCGGCGTCATCCATACCGACTTCGAGCGCGGCTTTATCCGCGCCCAGACCATCGCCTACAATGACTTTATTTCCCTGGGCGGCGAAGTCGCGGCCAAGGAAGCCGGCAAGGCGCGGGATGAAGGCAAGGAATATGTCGTGCAGGATGGCGACGTCCTGCTGTTCAGATTCAACACCTGATGTCCGGCTGAACCGGCCGGGCCAACTGCAGCAATTTCCCCGGTCACGGAGGGTCGAAGATGATCAAGGCTTTTGCCGTGGAAAGCGGTCGCCTGCGGCCGGTGGATGACCTGTTGCAGCACAAGGACGAGGTGGTATGGGCCGACCTGCTTGCCCCGTCCAAGGCGGAGGAGGCCTTGATCGAAGCATGGGTCGGTGTGGGAATTCCGACCCGCGAGGAAATGGAGGAGATCGAGATTTCCTCCCGCCTCTATGTCGAGAACGGCGCTCTGTTCATGACCGCTACGCTGCCGGCACAGACCGACAGCGATGAACCGCTGATGTCTCCCGTTACCTTCGCGCTTGCCGGCAACAGGCTGATCACCGTTCGCTATCATGAACCCCGCGCCTTCCAGACCTTCCCGATGCGTTCGGAAAAGGTGGCGACTGGCTGCGTCGACGGACAGACCATCCTTATGGGCTTGCTGGAAGCGATCGTCGACCGCCTCGCCGACGTTCTTGAGCGCGTCGGCCGCGACATTGATGCACTTTCGCAGGACATCTTTCAGTCTGCCGAAACCAAGGCGTTCAAGCGCGACCGCAATTTCCAGAGGGTGCTCCAGACCATCGGCCGCAAGGAAGGTCTCGCCTCGGATATCCGCGACAGCCTTATGACGCTTCAGCGACTGTCGGGCTTTCTCGGCAACGCCTTCGTGCAGGACAAGAACAGCAAGGACTTGCGCGCCCGCGTGAAAGTGCTGACGCGCGACGTCATGTCCCTCACCGACCACGTCTCCTTCCTGTCGCAGAAGATCACCTTCCTGCTCGACGCCACGCTCGGCATGATCAATATCGAGCAGAACGGCATCATCAAGATTTTCTCGGTCGCCGCCGTGGTCTTCCTGCCGCCGACATTGGTCGCCTCCATTTACGGCATGAACTTCGATGTCATGCCGGAATTGAATTGGGCCTTCGGCTACCCGATGGCTCTCGGCCTGATGGTCATTTCGGCGGTGCTGCCCTTCTGGTATTTCAAGCGCCGCGGCTGGCTCTGACACCGCCTTGCCGACAGGCACCATCGGGTCCACAATGAACGTTCAAGCTTGAACGGGATTTCGGCATGACGGAAAAGAAATGGGCCTACGAGGATTTTCCCGAAGGCGGCACACTGGACCTTGGCTCAAAGCTGGTCACCGCCGACGAGATCATCGCCTTTGCCAGCGAGTTCGACGCCCAGCCGATGCATCTGGATGAGGAAGCCGGCAAGGCGAGCATTCTCGGCGGCCTTTCGGCTTCCGGCTGGCACACATGCTCGATGTTCATGCGCATGATGTGCGACGCCTTCCTGCTGGATTCGACTTCGCAAGGCTCGCCGGGAATAGACTATGCGCGTTGGAAGAAACCGGTGCTGGCGGGAGACATCCTGACCGGCCGCAGCACTGTGATTTCCAAGCGCACCTCCAGATCGCGGCCCAATATCGGCTTTGTCACGCTGCGCGCCGAGCTGTTCAACCAACGCGGCGAGAGCGTATTTGAACTCGAAAATACCGGCATGTTCCTGACCAAGGCCGGCGCAGGTGCCGTATGACGCTAGACGAATTCTTCGCCATCGGCACGAGCGTCACACTCGGTGCCCACCATTTTGATGCCGACGAGATCAAGGCCTTTGCCGCCAGATATGATCCCCAGCCATTCCATCTCGATGAAAAGCCGGCCGAGGCTAGCATTTTCGGCCGCCTTTGTGCTTCGGGTTGGCATACGGCGGCGACGTGGATGCGCTACAATCTGGCTTTCCAGACAAAAGTCGAAAGCAAGCTATGGAATGGACCCGGTCCGGCGCCGGAATTCGGTCCATCACCCGGCTTCAAGGATCTCAGATGGCTGAAGCCGGTCTATGCCGGCGAAACAATCACCTTCAGCCGCACCAATATCAGCCATCGACCGATTGCGAGCCGGCCGGGCTGGCGGCTGCTGACGCTGCGCGCCGAGGGTCATGATTCGACCGGGGACAAGGTGATCGAATTCGAAAGTGCGGTACTGGTGAAGACGGGATAACGTATTCGGCTGGGCCTGAACGGGAACAATCTCAGCGCTGAGGTTGTCAATGTCCCTGGAAAGCGACCAGCGTCCTCACCGGAACGCCGAGCGCCTCGAGCTTTTCGCGACCGCCGAGCTCCGGAAGGTCGATGACGAAGCAGGCCGCAACAATGTCGGCTCCCATCTGCCGCAGCAGCTTCACCGCGCCCTCCGCGGTACCACCAGTCGCGATCAGGTCATCGACCAGCAGAACCTTGTCGCCTTGCTCCACCGCATCCTTGTGCATTTCCATCTCGTCCAGCCCGTATTCCAGACTGTATGCGACGCGCACGGTCTCATGCGGCAGCTTGCCTTTCTTGCGGATCGGCACGAATCCGGCCGAAAGCTGATGCGCGATGGCGCCGCCAAGAATGAATCCACGCGCCTCTATGCCGGCGATCTTTGCTACTCCGGACGTCGCATAAGGCCGCACCAACTCATCGATGGTCTGGCGGAACGCCGCCGCATTGCCGAGCAGCGTCGTGATATCGCGAAACATGATTCCCGGTTTGGGATAGTCCGGGATATTGCGGATAGCGTCCAGCAGCGTGTTTTCAAGTGAGGATGTCATGGGCGTGATCGGGCTGCTTTCTGGATGTGCGCGATAGCATGGCGCTGACCTAAGCCTGCGATCATGCACTCTTTTGAGGAAGAATTTCACCCGAAATCCGCATCTGCGCCGTCTTGCGTTCGAGCCTCGAAAGAAAAGGGCGCCCAAAGCGCCCTTCCCCTCGTAGTCTGCGTCTGCCTTGCGTCAGTGCGCGATGCCCGACCAGACCTTGCGCTTGGTCAGATAAATCAACCCGCCGAAGAGCAGCAGGAACGCCATCACGCTGAAGCCCGTCTGCTTGCGCGCCTCCATGTGCGGCTCGGCCGCCCACATCAGGAACGCCGAGACATCGCGTGAATACTGGTCGACCGTCTGCGGCGAGCCGTCATCATAGGTGACCTGGTCGTCCGACAGGGGCTTTGCCATTGCCAGCGACTTTCCGGCAATGAAGTAGGGATTGTAATGGGTGCCCTCGGCGATTTCCATGCCGGCCGGCGGCTCGTGGTCATAGCCGGTCAGAAGCGCATGGATATAGTCCGGCCCACCCTCGGCATATTGCGTGAAGATGTCGAAGATGAAGGTCGGGAAACCGCGCTCCACGGAGCGCGCCTTGGCAATCAGCGAAAAATCGGGCGGAGCCGCACCGTTGTTGGCGGCTGCTGCCGCAGCGGCGTTCGGGAACGGCGCCGGGAAATGATCGCCCGGCAATGCCTTGCGGGTGAACATTTCGCCGTCGCCATTCGGCCCGTCCTGGACTTCGTACTCGGCAGCAAGCGCCTTCACCTGCGCCTCGGTGTAGCCGAGGTCCTCGAGCGTGCGGAACGCGACGAGGTCCATCGAATGGCAGGCCGAGCAGACTTCCTTGTAGACCTTCAGGCCACGCTGAAGCTGCGCCTTGTCGTAGGTGCCGAAAGGACCAGAGAACGACCACTTTTCCAGGGTCGGCTTGATGATCGGGAAGTGGGTTGGCTCTGCCGCGTTGTGCTCCTCGGCTGCCTGGGCGGTTCCCAGAACCGCGGCCATTGCAAAGCCGGCCGCAGCCAATCCGTTGAGAATCTTTTTCATGCGAATGTTCCTCTCAAAGATTCTCGTTCAGCCTTTGGTTTCCGGCGTGGCACCGGCAAAACGACCTGCGCCACCGGACTTGTTCTTCTCGAGCACCGCCTCGGTGATCGAGTTCGGCAGCCGACGCGGCCTCTCGATAAGCCCGAGAACCGGCATGATGATCAGGAAGAACGCGAAGTAGTAGAAGGTCGAAACCTGCGCCAGCGCCACGTAGATGCCTTCGGCCGGCCGCGAGCCCAGCCAACCCAGGAAGATGGCGTTGAGCACGAAGAGCCAGAAGAACAGCTTGTACCACGGGCGATAGACGGCCGAGCGCACCTTGGAGGTGTCGAGCCACGGCACGAAGAACAGCACCGCGATCGAGCCGAACATCGCAAGCACGCCGCCAAGCTTGGAATCGATCGGTCCGATCGAGAAGGTGATGGCGCGCAGGATCGCGTAGAACGGCAGGTAATACCATTCCGGAACGATGTGGGCCGGGGTCTTCAACGAGTCGGCCATGATGTAGTTGTCGGGATGGCCGAGATAGTTCGGGATGTAGAAGATGAAGTAGGCAAACACCGCCACGAACACGACCATGCCGAAGGCGTCCTTGATCGTCGCGTAGGGAGTGAAGGCGACCGTGTCGGTCTTCGCCTTGACTTCGATGCCGGTCGGGTTGGTCTGGCCGACCACATGCAGCGCCCAGACGTGCAGCACCACGACGCCGGCGATCATGAACGGCAGAAGATAGTGCAGCGAAAAGAAGCGGTTCAGCGTCGGATTGTCGACGGCGAAGCCACCGAGCAGCAGCTGCTGAATCCACTCGCCGACCACCGGAATGGCGGTGAAGAAGCCGGTGATGACGGTAGCGCCCCAGAAGCTCATCTGGCCCCATGGCAGCACGTAGCCCATGAAGCCCGTTGCCATCATCAGCAGATAGATGATGCAGCCAAGGATCCACAGCAGCTCACGCGGCGCCTTGTAGGAGCCGTAGTAGAGACCGCGCATGATGTGGATATAGACGGCGATGAAGAAGAACGATGCACCGTTGGAGTGCATGTAGCGCAACAGCCAGCCGGAGTTGACGTCGCGCATGATCTTCTCGACCGACTGGAAGGCCAGTGTCGTATCGTTGGTGTAATGCATGGCCAGCACGACGCCGGTCAGGATCTGCGCTGCCAGCATCAGCGAAAGGATGCCGCCGAAGGTGTAGGCGTAGTTCAGATTGCGCGGCACCGGATAGGAAACGAACGAATCATGGACGAGGCGCGGCAATGGCATGCGCGCGTCGAACCAGCGTCCGATGCCTGTCTTGGGCGAATAGGTCGAGTGTCCACCGCTCATGGAAATTGGTCCCCTCTGCCTTAACCGATCCGAATGGTGGTGTCGGAAATGAATGCAAAAGCCGGAACGTGCAGGTTTTCCGGCGCCGGGCCTTTGCGGATGCGGCCGGCCGTGTCGTAGTGCGAACCATGGCAGGGGCAGAACCAGCCGCCGAAG
Source organism: Borborobacter xinjiangensis (assembly GCF_047739745.1). Lineage (NCBI taxonomy): Bacteria > Pseudomonadati > Pseudomonadota > Alphaproteobacteria > Hyphomicrobiales > Phyllobacteriaceae > Borborobacter > Borborobacter xinjiangensis. The sequence continues at coordinate 20,455 of NZ_JBLLVA010000026.1, forward strand.
TCGCCTTGCTGGCCGAGCGGCACACAACCGAGATGCGTGCAGACGCCGACCATGATGATCCAGTTTTCCTTGCCCTCGCCGGCGGAACGATCGATGTCGGTCGCTTCGGCGTCGCTTGCCAGATTGGCGTTGCGGGCGACAGGGTCCTTGAGCTCGGCGAGCGCAACATCCTGCGCGGCCTTGACCTCTTCGGGCGTGCGATTGCGGATGAATACCGGCTTGCCGCGCCATTTCACCGTCAGCGACATGCCGGGCGTCAGCGACGACACGTCGACCTCGACGGAAGAGGCTGCAAGCGTCGAGGCGTCAGGCCGCATCTGGTCGATAAACGGCCAGGCAAGCGCGGCCGCGCCGATCACGCCTGCCGTTCCGGTCGCCACATAAAGAAAATCACGACGGGATGGGTCGATCGTATCGTTTGCGCTCACGGGAATATGATCCTTTCGCCTTACCCTCACCGGTGGCCGGAGCCTTTTCCCCGCTCACTGTCGAAGGCCCGAAGCCGCAAGCGGACCAGGCTGACAAATCCTCCGGTATTTGGGTTTTGGGTTTATGCGTGAAGCCCGCGCTTGTCCAGACAGGACAAGGGGAGCAGGGCAGATTGTCGCGGGTGCTGTTGAAAGCTCGCGCTAACCCGCGGAAAACAGCGGCAAATCAACTTCCTCAGGCCGCGCCGAGCCGCACCAGCACCTGGTTCGGAATGTCCAGATCCCGGATCACATCGTCATGCCGGCGCAGGCCGCACAGTTCACGCTGGATGAAGTAGGCGTGGACGGCGGCCGCCGCATTCTTGAGAAGCTCGCGCCTTTCGGCCGCATCGCCTTGATGTTCCCGCAGCCTTGCCAGGCAGGCCTCCGCATGTCCTCCGGCCCGCCCGAGAGACGCGGCCTTTTCCGCCAGCATTTCGTGCTCGAGCACGTTGATGCCCGTATCGAAGGACGGGCCATGGATATTGCGGGGCGGCCGAAGCGACATCTCACGCTCCACGAGCAATTCTGGACAAACCGATAACCTATTCCGCGGCCAGCCGGTCGCCCAGGAAGCCGCCGGACTGGCGCTTCCAGAGCTGCGCGTAAAGGCCGTTCCTTGCGATCAGTTGCTCATGCGTTCCTTCCTCGACGATGCTGCCCTCGTCGATGACGATCAGCCGGTCGAGCGCGGCGATGGTCGACAGGCGGTGGGCAATGGCGATGACCGTCTTGCCCTCCATCATGCGGTAGAGATTGTCCTGGATCGCCGCCTCGACTTCCGAATCGAGCGCCGACGTCGCTTCGTCGAGGATGAGGATCGGCGCATCCTTCAGCATCATGCGGGCGATCGCCACGCGCTGGCGCTGGCCGCCGGAAAGCTTGACGCCGCGTTCGCCGACATGGGCGTCATATCCTTGGCGGTCCTTCGGATCGGTGACGCCGGCTATGAATTCGTGCGCTGCCGCGCGCTCGGCCGCGTCCTCGATTTCCGCCTGGGTCGCATCGGCGCGGCCATAGCCGATATTGTCGCGAATCGACCTGTGCATCAGCATCGCATCCTGGCTGACGACGCCGAACTGCGCCCGCAGCGAGCCCTGCGTCACTGATCGCACGTCGTGGCCATCGATCAGGATGCGGCCTCCTTCGACCTCGAACAGCCGCAGCGCCAGATTGACGATGGTGGTCTTGCCCGCGCCCGAAGGCCCGATCAGCGCGACGCGCTCGCCCGGCCTGATATGCAGGTTCAGATTTTCGATGATGCCGCTGCCCTTGCCGTAATGAAACGACACGTTCTCGAAGCGGATGTCGCCGCTGGCGCGCGGCAACACCAGCGCGTCGGGCGCATCGCGGATGGCCGGGCGTACGGAAATGGTGCGTGTCGCGTCCTGCACCGTGGCATAGTTGCGGACCAGCCCATTGATGTTGAACATCATCCAGCCCGACATCTGGTTGAGCCGGAAGACGAGCCCGAGGGCGGCGGCGATCGCGCCTGTCGAAATCGTACCGCTGGTCCAGGTATAGATGCAGATAGCGGCGATCGAACTCATCATCGCGCCGTTCAGTATGGCAACGGACGCGCGCACCGTGGTCACAGCGCGCGTCAGCCTGACGACCGCAAGCAGAAAGCGCTCCATGCCGTCGCGAACATAGGCATGCTCGCGTCGCCCGCTGTCGAACAGCTTCACGGACATGATGTTGGTGAAGGCATCCACCAGCCGGCCGTTGAAAATGGAGCGCTCATCGGCGGTGGCACGGCCGGCGGCGCGCATTTCCGGCAAAAGAAACCAGATGATCGCCGCATAACCGACGAACCACAGCCCGACGACCGCGCCCAGCAGCGGATCGACGGTGACGAGGACGGTGATGGCCAGCACCACGAAGGTCAGGAACGACCACATCGTCTGCAGCACGTTGACGATGAAATCGCCCACCGCCTCGCCGCCCTGCATGATCTTGGTGGCGATGCGCCCGGCGAAATCGTTCTGATAAAACCCATATGGCTGCTCGATGACGCGGCGGAATGCCTGCCAGCGCACCATCGAGAAGAAGCCGGGCACGATCACCTGCTGCTCGACCACGGCGGAAGCCACGATTACCGCCGTGCGCACCACCAGGAGCAGCACCAGCAGTGCGACGAGCTCCGGCCAGTGCTCGGCAAAAAGCGTGCGCGGATCGGACCGGTCGAGCAGATCGATCAGCCAGCCGATCGACCAGTAGAGCCCGGCATCGACTGCTCCGGCCAAGCCGCCGACGAGCAAAAGCAGCGCGAAAGGCCCCTTGGCCTGCCTGGCGAAATAGAGAATGAACCTCCAGGCGCTCGCCGGCAGGACTTCGCGGTCCGTATCATGGAAGGGATCGATCGATCCCTCCACCTTCCGCCAAAGCCTGTCGCGCAATCCCTCGTCTCTCATCGTTTCGCGGCCCATGCCTCTTGTTTTGCGCGAGCCAGGCAAACTGCTCGACATTTACGGATATGATATAGCAATGCGGCCGGGACAAGCCGCCTCATTCAGCCGCCCGTTCCGCGGCCGTACCGCTCTCCTCGAGTTCCTCATGCTGCAGGAACCCGCCCGACTGGCGCATCCAGAGCTGCGCATAAAGACCACCGCGCGCCACAAGCTCGGCATGCGTGCCCTCCTCGACGATGCGGCCTTCGTCCATCACCACCAGCCGGTCCATAGCCGCGATGGTGGAGAGCCGATGCGCGATGGCAATCACCGTCTTTCCCTCCATCAACCGGTAGAGATTTTCCTGGATCGCCTCCTCGACCTCCGAATCGAGCGCCGAAGTCGCCTCGTCGAGGATCAGGATCGGTGCGTCCTTCAGCATCACGCGCGCGATCGCGATGCGCTGCCTCTGGCCGCCCGAAAGCTTCACGCCGCGTTCGCCGACATGCGCGTCATAAGCCTTGCGCCCTTTCGGATCGGAAAGACCGGCGATGAATTCGTCCGCCGAGGCGCGCCGTGCCGCCTCCATCATCGAAGCGTCGTCGGCCTCCGGACGGCCGTAAAGGATATTGTCGCGCACCGAGCGATGCAGGAGCGAAGTGTCCTGGGTGACCATGCCGATCCGTGCGCGCAGCGAATCCTGCGTGACGCCGGATATATCCTGACCGTCGATCAGGATGCGTCCGCTTTCCAGGTCGTAGAAGCGCAAGAGCAGATTGACCAGCGTCGATTTGCCCGCACCCGAACGTCCCACCAGCCCCACCTTTTCGCCGGGCCTTACCGTCAGCGACAGGTTCTCGATGACCCCCCTGCCCTTGCCGTAGTGGAAGCCGATGCGCTCGAACTCGATCTCGCCCTTGCCGACGACGATATCGCTCGCCCCAGGCCGGTCCTCGACCAGTCGCGGCAGGGAAATCGAATTGATGCCGTCCTGCACGGTGCCGATGTTTTCAAACAGCGCCGAGACTTCCCACATGATCCACTGCGACATGCCCCATAGGCGCAGCACCAGGCCGAGCACGACGGCAACCGCGCCGATCGACACCGCCTCGTTCAGCCAAAGCCAGATCGACAGCGCTCCGACCCCGGCGAGCAGTGTCGAGTTGAGCATATAGAGCGCACCGTAGAGCTGCGTCACCAGCCGCATCGAGCGATAGACAGTCTCGAGGAAGTCGCTCATGCCTTCGCGTGCGAAAGCGGCTTCCCGGCGGCCGTGAGAGAACAGCTTCACCGTCTGGATGTTGGTGTAGCTGTCGACCACGCGTCCGGTCATCAGCGAGCGCGCGTCGGCCTGTTCCTGAGACACGCGGCCAAGACGCGGAACGAAATAACGCAGCATCACCAGATAGGCGGCGAGCCAGACCAGCAGCGGCATCGCCAGCCGCCAGTCCGCCGATCCGACGATGAACAAGACGCCGAGGAAATAGACGCAGACATAGTTCAGGACTTCGATCAGCTTGATCACGCATTCGCGCACCGCGAGCGCAGTCTGCATCAGCTTGGTGGCGATGCGTCCGGCGAACTCGTCCTGATAGAAGCTCATCGACTGTTTGAGCAGGTAGCGATGGACCTGCCAGCGGATGCGCATCGGGTAGTTGCCCATCAGCGTCTGCTGGCTGACCAGCGAATGCAGCCACACCGCCGCCGGCAGACCGACCATGACGATCAGCCCCATTCCGGCAAGCTTCCAGCCCTCCGTCTGGAGGAAGGTCTCGCGGTTCTGCACCGCCAGCCAATCGACGATGTTGCCGAGAAAGCCGAACATCCACACTTCGGCGATCGCAATACCCGCCATCAGAATGGCGGCCGCGATCAGGTAGGGCCACGAGCCTTTCGTATAGTGCAGGCAGAATGCGAGCAGCGTCCTTGGCGGCTCGACCGGCTCTTCGGCCGGGAACGGATCGAGTCTTTTTTCAAACCAGCGAAACATGGTGAACTCTTGAAGTTTCATTTGTGCCCCTGCCGGGGGGCAAATGTCATCTGTCTTTTCGAAATCGGCTTGGACGGCCGCGCCTGGATGCCGTCCTTTGTCTGGTCTGCAGCAGGCCGGCTTGGGCGCGGCACCCCGGAAGGGGACAGATGGCCTTCGCGTCCCGACGAGCCAAGAGCCGCTTTGATCACCCCTGACAACGCGGTGTCAGGAACAATAGCGCGGCCCGCAATATCGAGCAGACGTGTTTCGGCAGCGGGGGCTATCGGGGCTGTCTGCCCCTTCTTGAAATTAGCATGCATCGAGACGATCCTTCGGAGACGGAAACGGGTTCCGGCAGAAAGCGCGATGCTGGACTTTTCAGTTTGAGCGTCGTGTCGAATCCGCCGTCAGGCCGGGCGCCCGTTGCGTGGGCGAGCCAGTGCGATACACATCCGGAAATCCATGGCTGCCTCCATCGGTTCGAGTTGACACCGCGCTCGTATAGACTGATTTGGCGCAAAACGCCACAGCAGCGGAACGAATTTCAGCGTCGTCATTGGAGACCGTAATGGATCATGCCGTCCGTATCGCCCTCTACCAGCCCGACATCGCCGGAAACACAGGCACCATTCTGCGCATGGCGGCCTGCCTCGGGCTCGCGGTCGACATCATCGAGCCGGCCGGCTTCGACCTTTCCGACCGTGCGCTGAAACGGGCCGGCATGGATTATCTCGAAATGGCTTCCCTTACGCGCCATCTCGATTTCAATGCTTTCGAGGCCTGGCGTCGGGCGCAGGGCCGCCGGCTTCTTCTGTTCTCGACCAAGGCTGCACTGCCCTATACGGAATTCCGCTACGGCCACGGCGACATAATATTGTTTGGTCGCGAATCGGCGGGCGTACCCGAACAGGTGCACGACTGCGCCGACGCCCGACTGCTCATCCCAATGAAAGGCGGCGGCCGCAGCCTCAACCTCGCGCTCGCCGCCGCCATGGCGGCCGGCGAGGCAACGCGACAGCTCGGCTGAGAAATCGGCGGCACCCATCTCGATCGACCAAGCGACCCTCCGGCCTGCCACCCTCGCCAGACCCGCTACTCTCAGGCGTATGAACATGGCGTCCTCCTTGCGTGTGCATCGCGAAGGACGAATTGATACAACCTCAACTTAGGTTGAGGTCAAGCGGAAATTCGCCAGGTGCTTGGTTGGGTACGGTGAGCGCTCCGGTGCGATGTGCTGCGGCGATGACTCGTCAGCCGCTACGGCTGCTCGCCAAAACCGAGGAACGCTTGCCTAGTCGGAACTCGGCAAGCGCCGGATCGTGAACTCGATGACGTCGCCCGGCCGCTCGAACCAGCTCTCGATCGTCGTCCAGTAGGCCTGTTTTGGCCAGCGCTCGAACCATTCCTGGGCCTTCTTGCGCGCGTCGTTTCGCGGCAATATGAAGGTCTCGCGCAAGAATCCATCGCGCCGCATGCCCCCGCGCTCGGCCCGGCTCTGGTCGAGCTTCTTTTTCAGACCATCGAGCGGCGGTCTCGTCGGGGTACGCACGATGAACTCCTTGACCCAGATCATAGACAGATTAGGGATCGCGCCAGAAAAGACGAGTCATTTGTGCGGCACGGCCTCTTTCCGATGGTCGGGCAGTACCAGAACAGCGGAGACCGCCATGCAACGCCCCGAGATTCCGGCAGGGCTGCCGGCCGACATCGAAGACAAGAAGGCGGCGGCCCGCGCCTGGTTCGAGGAGCTTCGCGACCGCATCTGCGCGGGCTTCGAGCAACTCGAGGATGAACTGACCGGCCCCCTGGCCTCATGGTCGCCCGGCCGCTTCGAAAGAACGCCCTGGCAGCGCGACGAAGGTGAAGGTGGCGGCGGCGTGATGTCGATGATGCGTGGACGCGTCTTCGAGAAGGTCGGTGTCCACACCTCGACGGTTCACGGCGAGTTCTCGCCGGACTTCCGCAAGCAGATACCCGGCGCGGAAGAGGACCCGCGCTTTTGGGCGAGCGGGATTTCGCTGATCGCGCACCCCTGGAACCCTAATGTCCCTGCCGTGCATATGAACACGCGCATGGTCGTCACCTCGCGCCAGTGGTTCGGAGGCGGCGCGGACCTGACGCCGGTTCTGAACCACCGCCGCACGCAGGACGATCCGGATACGCTCGCCTTTCATCAGGCGATGAAATTTGCCTGTGATCGCAACGCCGCCGTCGCCGACTATGCGGCATACAAGACCTGGTGCGACGACTATTTCTATCTTCCCCATCGCAACGAGCCCCGCGGCATCGGCGGCATCTTCTACGACTGGCTGCACTCTCCGGAGGAGAAAGGCGGCTGGGAAGCTGATTTCCGTTTCACCCGAGAGGTCGGGCGCTCGTTCCTGGTCGTTTACCAGCATCTGGTGCGCCGCAATTTCGGCCTCAACTGGACCGATGGCGATCGCGACGAGCAGCTTATTCGCCGTGGCCGCTATGTCGAATTCAACCTGCTCTACGACCGCGGCACGATTTTCGGACTGAAGACCGGCGGCAATGTCGATTCGATCCTGTCAAGCATGCCGCCCGAGGTGAAGTGGCCTTGAAACGCTGAGACTCGCGCTGCGGAGATCACAAACTGTTACCCTTCCGACAAAATCGGTGGGGCACGACGGAAAAGCACTGTAAACTGAAGGTCGAGGCTGAGATTTAAAGCCCCAGACGCTCTCCGGCGCTTTGCACCGGCAAGAGCCTCTCTCGCTAAAATCTTGGTTAACTTTTAGCTGACAGTGTCCTTTCATGCTGGTGAAATTCCTGTTTGGCGCCATGTCTGCCCTTGTCCTTCTCGCTTCGGCGGGCGTGGCTGACGCACGCGACCTCTCCGACTGCGAGCGCAACGGCTCGCAGGCGCAAGCGACGAAGACTGGACAGCCGCGAACCGCCGTTTCTTCGACTGAGGCTTGCCGGGAAGCATCCGCCGCTCAGACGAAATCCATGCCCGCGAAAGCGTCGGTCGACGTGGGCTCGCGAAACGGCGGCGTTCTCGCGCCGCCCGCCATCTCGGGGTCCCTGCTCCGCGCCAAGGACTTCGTGGTGCTGGTCAAGCGACCGCAGAACGCCACCGCCGAAACCATAGTGCTCCTGCATGGTTCCGGCGGGGACGAAACTACGCTCATGTCGCTTGCCTCCCGCGCCGCCCCGCGCTCGGTGTTGATGGGCGTGCGCGGCCGCATCACGCAGGACGGCAGGAAGCGCTGGTATCGGCGTCTGACGCCGACGAAATTCGATCAGCGCGACATCCGCGCTGAAGCCGCCGCCTTCGCCGATTTCATCGAGGATGCCGTCGAATCCCGCGCGCTTGACCTCTCACACACCACTTTCATCGGCTATTCGAACGGTGCGAACCTGCTGGCGGCCATGACGCTTCTGCATCCGGGCCTGATCGAGCGCGCCGTGTTGCTACGGCCGATGTCGGTGCTCGACAAGATCCCTGCCGTCGACCTTTCGAATGTGCGCCTCTTGATGGTCGCGGGCCTCGCTGACACCACTTACGCGCCCTTCGCCCCCGCCCTTGAGACGATGCTTGAAGAGCATGGTGCAAACCTCGATGCCCGTTTCATCAAGGCCGATCATGGGCTCGGTGGCGAGGATGTGAAGATCGTCAGCGAATGGCTCGACCGTTCGAATGCGGTTTCACTAAATTAGGCCGGTTGGCCTCCCCGCGCGTTTTTCATGCTATCATCCTTATCCCGGCATTGGAGGAAAGGAGATACAGATGAAGGAATTTCACTGCGGATCGCTGGTCCCCGGCTGTGAATGGCATACGCGCCACGAAGAGGAAGCCGAAATCATGCGCCGCGTGGTCGAGCACATGCGCGAAACCCACGGCGAAACCATTATCCGGGAAACGATGGTGGAAGCTATTCGCTCCCGCATCGAAAAGGTCCGCGACGCGGCCTGACGCTATCGCCCCTTCAGGTGTTCGGCGGCGCGTTCAAGCAGCGCGCCGCGGTCAAGCGCAAATCCCGAATCCAGCCACGCCGTTTCAAGCGATTGCAGAAGATCGCCGACACGCCGGCCCTCCGGTACGCCCAACGCCGCGATATCGGTTCCATTGATCGGGAATTGCGGCCGCTCCCATTTGTCGGCGAATGCAAGCAGACGCGAAAATCCGCCCGCCTCGATCAACGCCTTATCGTCCTCGACCGCACGACCCCGCGCCGAGGCCAACGCCAGACGCAGGCGATCGGCAAAGCCCCTCACATCGCCGCGATAAAGCTGCCTGGCAAGCATCCCCTCCGTCACATCGGGATCCGGGACGGGCGTGGCCGCCCAGCGTCTTAGCCGGTCGGCCTCGGCCTTCGAAAATTTGAGCCGCGCGGCCATGGCGGCGATGCGCTCTCCATCGGGCGGGATGATCGCCTCCAGCCGAAGCAGGGGATCGGGAACCCAGCCGAGATCGTGCTCGGTCTTCACCAGCGCGTGGATGGCGTCGATGCCCCATTTCTCGCTTTCCGGCAAAACCCGCGACAGCACCCCGGCCTGCCGCATCCACAGGAGCGCGCGTGACGGATCGGGCGCGGCGAGAAGTTTTTTCAGCTCCGACCAGACGCGCTCCGCCGAAAGCTGATCGAGCCCCTCCTTCAGCCGCGCGCAGGCCTTCAGCCCGTCCGCATCGGGCCGCCCCGAGCCATACCAGGCAAAGAAACGGAAGAACCGCAGGATGCGCAGATAGTCTTCCCGGATGCGCTCTTCCGCATTGCCGATGAAGCGCAAGGTGCGGCTTTCGAGATCGGCAATTCCGCCGACCAGATCGACGACGGTTCCATCGGCCTCGGCATAGAGCGCATTGATGGTGAAATCACGCCGCTCGGCATCGTGCTTCCAGTCGCGGCCGAACCGCACCTTGGCGCGCCGCCCATCGGTTTCCACATCCGCGCGCAGCGTCGTCACCTCGAACGGCGTGCCGCCGGCGACCACGGTGATGGTGCCATGTTCCACACCGGTCGGGATGGTCATGAAGCCTGCGGCTCTGGCGCGGCGCGTCGTCTCGTCGGGCACTGTGGTGGTGGCGATGTCGATGTCGGAAACGGGCTTGCCAAGCAAGGCGTTGCGGACCGCGCCGCCGGCGACCCGCGCCTCCTCGCCGTCGCCGCTCAGCACGGCAAGCAGGCGCTGCAGGCCCGCATGGGCGAGCCAGTCCGCCCTGCCAGCGATCGACACGGTGTCGCTCATGCATAAAGCCTTTCATAGAGCGTCCGGATGATGCCGGCGGTAACGCCCCAGATGCGCTGTCCGCCATAAGGCATGTCGTAATAGACCCAGGTCCGGTCGTCCCAAAGCCGGCTGCCCTGGTGATGGTTGGCCGGATCCATCAGGAAGCGCAGCGGCACTTCGAAGGCGACATCCACCTCATGCGCGTTGAGGTTGAGCTGAAAGCCCGGCCGCACGATGCCCAGCACCGGCGCAATGCGGTAGCCGCTGCCCGAAACATAGTCCGGCATCCGGCCGATCACCTCTATATGATCGCCGTCCAGGCCGATCTCCTCGGCGGTTTCACGAAGTGCCGCGAACTCGGGTGTCGGATCCTCGGGATCGATGCGCCCGCCTGGAAATGCCACTTGGCCGGAGTGGTTGCGCAGCTTCTCGGCGCGCTTGGTCAAAAGCACGGATGCTTCCTCGCCATGGTCGATTATCGGCACGAGCACGGCCGCATCTCGCAAACTGTCGCGGCGGATCAGATCGCCAAAGCCCGGATTGAACCGATGATCGCCATAGTCGTCGTCCGCCTCGGCTTCGCGTTCCCGCAACGCGCGCATGCGAAAGCTCCGGGCGGAAAAAGGCGGGGCGTCAGGAATATCCATCTTTTCGGTCACTCGGCCGCCAGTTGCCTCAATCGCTCGGCTGGCATGATGGGGTAGACCTCGCCGTGCGAGCGCACCGCAAACATCAATTCGCCGCCGACTTCGATCTCCTCGCCATGCTCGATCAGTTCGTACATCACCGGGCGCCCTACCAGCGCCTCGAGCCGGCCGCGCACCAGCACATAGGGCTTCAGCCCGCCGGTCCCGTCCTCGTCGACGAAGCGCAGCGGGTGCTCGGGTCCAGCTTCCACGACATCGCCGACATTGGTGCGGAAGGTGAGGACCTGCCGCTCGCCTTCGCCCGTCACATTCATCTCGACTGCCACGAACGGCGCGTCGATGACGCGGATACCGACCTTTTCCACCGGGGTGACCAGATAGGTCTTACCGTCTTCATCCTTTCGCAGAACCGTCGAGAAAAGCTGCACGAGCGGCATGCGGCCGATAGGCGTGCCAAGATAGAACCATGTCCCGTCCGGCCTGATTTCCATGTCGAGATCGCCGCAAAACTCCGGATTCCAGCGCTCGACCGGCGGCAGGCCCTTGCCGGCGCGGGTTGCCCGCGAGATCAGCGCCTGCAGCCCGGAAGTATCGCCGGCAGTTGCCAGGCTCTCTTCACGATGCTCGTGGTTGCTTGTCATGGTCACGAAATAGTCACTGTTGTTGCGCTTGTCAGCCTATGCGTGTGATTTAAGTTCATCTATCCGCACGAAAGACGTGCTAATCGCGGCACCGGACGCCGCCGGCCGGCGTTCCACAAACTGAGGATCGAAGCGGCATGAGCATAGTCGTCAAGGAAGCTGCAATCAGCGAAAAAGCGATGATCGCGCAGGCCGAAAGCGCGCTGGCCGACATTTCGCGGATTCGCGAAGGTGTCGGGCGCGTCATTTTCGGGCAGGAAGCCGTGGTCGAGCGCACGCTGGTGGCGCTGCTTGCCGGCGGCCACGCCCTGCTGGTCGGCGTGCCCGGACTTGCCAAGACCAAGCTGGTGGAAACGCTCGGCATCGTGCTTGGACTTGACGCGCGCCGCGTGCAGTTCACGCCGGACTTGATGCCTTCCGACATTCTCGGCTCCGAGGTCATGGAGCAGGACGAAGCCGGCAAGCGCTCGTTCCGCTTCATTCGCGGCCCGATCTTCGCGCAATTGCTGATGGCCGACGAGATCAATCGCGCCAGCCCGCGCACGCAGTCGGCCCTGCTCCAGTCGATGCAGGAATATCACGTCACCATTGCCGGCGCGCGTCACGATCTGCCGGCGCCCTTCCACGTGCTTGCCACCCAGAACCCGCTCGAACAGGAAGGCACCTATCCGCTGCCGGAAGCGCAGCTCGACCGCTTTCTGATGCAGATCGATATTCTTTACCCCGACATCGACGCCGAGCGCCGCATCCTGCTTGAGACGACCGGAGTGGAAGACGCGAGGGCCACCAATGTACTGACCTCCACGCGTTTGCAGGAAATCCAGCAGCTCATCCGCCGCATGCCGGTGCCGGAGAGCGTCGTCGAGGCGATTCTCGCGCTGGTGCGCTCCGCTCGCCCAGGCCAGTCGAACGCGGAAACGGACAAGCATGTTGCTTGGGGCCCGGGCCCGCGCGCCAGCCAGGCGCTGACGCTCTGCGCCCGCGCCCGCGCGCTCTACGACGGACGGCTGGCGCCCTCTATCGACGACGTCAAGGCGCTTGCCGAGCCGGTTCTGCAGCACCGCATGGCGCTGACCTTCGCCGCCCGCGCCGAAGGCATGAGCGTGCGCGATATCGTGGCGCGGCTGGTGAAAGGCATCTGATGGCGCGTATCGGCGAGGCGTCCGCACCTTCCGCCACCGGCGATGCGCTTGCCCGCGCAAGGCTGCGCGCCTCGCTCGTTCCGGACCTGCTGATCGAAGCGCGGCGAGTCGTCAACACCGTCATCGCCGGCTGGCACGGCCGGCGGCGGCGCGGCATCGGCGAGAACTTCTGGCAGTTCCGGCCCTATGTCGAAGGCGAGGCTGTGTCCCGCATAGATTGGCGGCGCTCGGCCCGCGACGACCACACCTATGTGCGCGACCGCGAATGGGAAGCCGCGCACACCGTCTGGCTTTGGGCGGATCCTTCGGCTTCGATGCTCTATAAATCCACGACCGCAAGCGTATCCAAGGAAGCGCGCGCGCTCGTGCTCATCCTGGCACTTGCCGAACTCCTGTCGCGCAGCGGCGAGCGCATCGCCTGGCCCGGTCTTACCGACCCGTTCACCGCCAGAAATGGCGCCGAGCGCATCGCCGGCCATCTGTCGCATGCTTCGACACTTCCGATGAAACCCGATCTTTCCGGCATTCGCCGTTTTTCCGATATCATCATCGCCAGCGACTTCCTCGATCCGGTCGAGGAAACCCGCGAATGGCTCGACGTGCTGGCTCGACACGGCGTGCGCGCGCATCTGATCGAGGTCGCCGATCCGGCGGAAGAGACATTCCCCTACACCGGACGCACCGAATTCACCGATCCCGAAAGCGGCGAAAAACTGACCGCCGGCCGCGCCGAGATGCTTGGCGAGGAATATCGCCGCTACTATCTCGCCCGCCGTCAGGAGCTGGCCGCCTGGTGCAAGCGCCTTGGCTGGAGCTTTGCCGTCAACCACACCGATCGCCTCGCCTCCGAGGCGCTGGTGCGCATCCACATGGCGTTGACCGCCGATGGCGGCGGCTACGCCGCCGGGGTTCGCGCATGAGCTGGCTTCCGCTCTCCTTCGGCTTTCCAGCCATTCTATGGGGGCTTCTGGCGCTGCCGGTGATCTGGTGGCTGCTGAGGCTGACCCCGCCCAGGCCCCAGGCCGAGGTGTTTCCGCCCCTGAGAATCCTGGCCCGCGTTCTCAAGACCGAAGAGACGCCGCATCAAAGCCCCTGGTGGCTGACGCTGCTAAGGCTGTTGATGGCGGCCCTCATCGTCACGGCGCTGGCCGAGCCGACATTCAATCCCGCAGAAAAGTTGTCGACTCCCGGCAGTGCTCTTGCCGTGGTGATGGACAATGGCTGGGCGAGCGCGCCGGATTGGGATCGCCGCGTGGCGACCGCAGAGCGATTGATCGCCGATGCCGGATCGAGCGGAGCGCCAGTGCTGCTCGCCTTCACCGCCGAGAAGCCCAACGCCGAGATCGGGCCATTCGACGCCGCGGCGGCGCGAGACAAGTTGCGCGCCACCAAGCCGCGCCCGGTTCCGACCGATCGCCCGGCAGTCTACGCCCGGGTCGCTGCGGCACTTGAGACGCTGCCTGGCGCAAGCGTTGCCATCCTCGCCGATGGGCTTGCGGCCGAGGGTGACAAGGCCGCATTCGACACGCTGCTCGCCACAAACCCCGCAAGCCTCGTCTGGGCTGTGCCCGAGCGCCTCGCAACCGTGGGGCTGGCTTCGGCGGAAAACCAGATCGAAGGCTTTGCGCTGACCGCAATCCGACCGCCGGGCGATGCCGCGCCTCGCCAGATCACCGCCGGCGCATTCGACGACAAGGGCCGCCGCATTGCCGATGCCATACTGAATTTCGGGCCGGGCGAAACGGCGGCGACCGGCCAGATGCAGGTGCCATTCGAACTGCGCAACGACTTCGCCGCCGTGTCGATCGACGGTGAAAACCATGCCGGCGCGGTGCGCGTGCTCGACGAGAGCGCCAAGCGCCGGCGGGTCGGACTGCTTTCGCAGGCCGAAGCCGATCAGGCGCAGCCTCTGCTGTCACCGCTCTATTACATCCGCCGCGCGCTCGAGCCCTTCGCCGATCTGGTCGAGCCTCAGAGCGCCGATCTGGCCGATGCGATCCCGCAGCTTCTCGAGCGCAAGCCGGCGATGATCATCATGGCCGATGTCGGCACCATTCCGGAAGCTGCGCGCCGCAAGCTGATCGAATGGGTCGAGAACGGCGGCACACTGGTTCGCTTCGCCGGCTCGCGGCTCGCGGCTGCCGGCAATGACGAGGAGCTTTTGCCGGTTCGCCTGCGCACCGGTGAGCGCTCGCTGGGCGGCGCCCTCTCCTGGACCGAACCGCAACCTGTGGCCGAGTTTCCCGCCACCGGACCGTTCGCCGATCTCGCGCCGCCGACCGAGGTTACGGTCAGCCGCCAGATCCTGGCCGAACCATCCGCCGATATTGTCGAGCGCACCTGGGCCAATCTCGCTGACGGCACGCCGCTCGTCACCGGCGCCAAGCGTGAAAAAGGAACCATTGCGCTGTTCCACATCACGCCTGAGGCGACGTGGTCGAACCTGCCGATTTCCGGCAGTTTCGTCGAAATGCTGCGCCGCCTGGTGCAGCTCTCGCGAAATCAGGGAACGGCGGCAGCAAACGCTGAGGGCCAACCGACCGCGCTCGCACCCTATCGCATGATCGCGGCCAACGGCGCGCTGGTGCCGCCAACACCTGACGCACGGCCGCTTTCCGCAGGGCGTGGACCGGCGCCTGTCACCATCGAAAATCCGCCCGGTCTTTATGGCACCGAAGAGGGAGTTGTCGCCCACAATCTGCTGCCAACGGATGCAACACTTGCTCCGCTGGCGCGCCCCGAAATATCCGCGCCCGTAACGCAGATGAGCTACGCTTTCGACGAATCGCGCGACCTCAAGGGACCGCTGGTGGCCGCGGCCCTGCTTTTCATGATTCTCGACACGCTCGCGGTGTTCTGGATGGGCGGCATCATGGCACGCCGCCGGCGCGCGGCGGCTCGCGGCACGGCTTCGACGGCTGTGGTCCTGCTCGCCGCCTGCGCCCTGCTCGCCGTTTCTTCCCATGCCGAAGCGCAGGACGCCAAACCAGGCGACGCCGAAGCGATCGAGGCGGTCGCCACCACGCGGCTCGCCTATGTGGTGACCGGCGACGCCTCGCTCGACGCAATCAGCCGCGCCGGGCTCGACGGCCTTTCCCGTTACCTCATCGAAAAGACCGCGCTGGAGCCCGGCGAGCCGGCCGGTGTCGATATCGCCGAGGACGAGCTTTCCTTCTACCCGATCATCTACTGGCCGATCGATCCGGCTGCGGCCATGCCCGATGAAGAGGCGATCGCCCGCATCGACGCCTATATGCAGCAGGGCGGCACGGTGCTGTTCGACACACGCGACCGCTACGCCGCCGGTATCGATGAAGGCTCCGCCAGCCCGGCCACGCAGCGGCTGCGCGACATATTGGGCAATCTCAACGTGCCGCCGCTGGAGCCGGTGCCTTCGGATCATGTGCTGACCAAGGCTTTTTTCATCCTTCCCGAATTTCCCGGCCGCTACAGCGGCAGTCCGCTATGGGTGGAGGCCTCGCTCGACGCCACCAACAGCGAACAGCGCCCAGTGCGCACCGGCGACGGCGTTTCGCCGATCATGATCACCGCCAATGATTTCGCCGGCGCCTGGGCGATCGACGCTAGCGGCGAGCCGATGCTGCCGACAATTCCGTCCGATCCCATGCAGCGCATCTACGCCTACCGCGCCGGCGTCAACATCGTCATGTATATGCTGACCGGCAATTACAAATCCGATCAGGTCCATGTTCCGGTCCTGCTCGAGCGGCTGGGGCAGTGACATGAACTGGTCGCTCGCCCTCGAACCGCTGCTGTCATGGGAGGTGCTTGCCGCCATACTGGTGCCGCTGGCCCTACTGGCCGTGCTCGGCGTCTGGTTTCGCCAGCGCGGTGCGATCTTCCGGCTGGCCGCCGTCGCAGCCCTCGCCGCAGCCCTTCTGAACCCGGTGCTGCTGGACGAAAACCGCGAGCCGCTGCAAAGCGTGGTGGCGCTGATCGTCGACCGCAGCCAGAGCCAGGACATCGGCGAGCGCACCGCAGAGACCGATCAGGCCGTGGCTGGCCTCCAAAAGCAACTCGCAGCGCTGAAGCAATTCGAGGTGCGCGTGGTCGAGACGGGCAAGGCCGACGCTGCCGACGAGCGCACCCAGACCCGGCTTTTCGGCGCTCTCGACGGCGCCTTCCGCGACGTGCCGCCTTCGCGCATCGGCGGCGCGATCATGGTGACCGACGGCCAGGTGCATGACGTGCCGGCCGGCGGATCGAATTTCCATGCGCCGCTGCATGCGCTGATCACCGGCGAAGAAGGCGAGCGCGACCGCCGCATCCGCTTCGAGAAAGCGCCGCGCTTCGGCATCGTCGGCAAGCCGCTCGACCTCACCTACCGCGTCATCGCCACCGGCGGCGAAAGCGGTGCGGTCGATGTGCGCGTTTCCATCAATGGCGAACAGGTTTCGGTGCAGCGGGCGACGATCGGGCGGGAAATGCCGCTGCAGATCACCGTTCCGAGCGCCGGCCGCAACATCGTCGAGCTCGCGATCGACCGCGCCGAGGGCGAACTGACCGACACCAACAACCGCGCCATCGCACTGATCGATGGCATTCGCGAAAACCTGCGCGTGCTTCTGGTCTCGGGCGAACCGCATGCCGGCGAGCGCACCTGGCGCAATCTGCTGAAGTCCGACGCCTCGGTCGATCTGGTGCATTTCACCATCCTGCGGCCGCCCGAAAAGCAGGACGGCACGCCGATCAACGAATTGTCGCTGATCGCCTTTCCGACGCGCGAGCTTTTCGTCGAGAAGATCAATGATTTCGACCTGATCATCTTCGACCGCTACCAGCACCGCGACGTGCTGCCGATCCTCTATTATGACTACATCGCCGAATATGTGGAAAAGGGCGGCGCGCTTTTGATCGCCGCTGGGCCCGAATATGCCGGCGGCCAGTCGATCGCGCATACGCCGCTAATGTCGGCGCTGCCGGCCATGCCGAGCGGCGAGGTGCTGGACGAGGCCTTCTACCCAAGGCTGACCGACACCGGCAAACGCCACCCGGTGACGCGCGGGCTGGAAGGCTCGACCAGCGAGCCGCCGAAATGGAGCCGCTGGTTCCGGCTGATCGGCATCGACCGGCCCGAGGGCGAGGTGGTGATGAAGGGACCGCAGGAGCGGCCGCTGCTTTTGCTTGACCGCAAGGGCGAAGGCCGCGTCGGCATGTTCCTTTCCGACCAGGGCTGGCTGTGGGCGCGCGGCTTCGAGGGCGGCGGCCCGCATGTCTCGCTCTACCGACGCATCGCGCACTGGCTGATGAAGGAGCCGGAGCTAGAGGAGGAGCGGCTGACCGCCGCCGGGCGCGGCATGGTGCTGGAGGTGCGCCGCCAGACGATGAGCGACGACCCCGGCCCCGCCCGGATCATCACGCCTTCCGGCAAGGCGATGACCGTGCCGCTCGCCAGCACCGAGCCCGGCATTTTTTCCGGCAGCGTCGAGACCAACGAGATCGGCCTCTACCAGGTCGCCAATGGCGACCTGACGGCGCTTGCCCATATCGGCCCGATCAACGCGCCGGAATTCGCCGATGTCGTCTCGACCGAGGAGGTGGTGCGGCCGGCCGCCGAGCAGAGCGGCGGCAGCGTGCGCCGGCTTTCCACCGGCCTGCCGGCCGTGGTTCCGGTGCACACGACCGGAGACGCCTCGGGCCGCGACTGGATCGGCCTTCGCACCACCAATGACAGCGTGCTGAAATCGGTGAGCCGGGTGCCGATGTTCGGCGGCTTCTTCGGGCTCGGCCTGCTTTTGCTGGCGCTCGGCGCCATGTGGTACAGGGAAGGCCGCTGACCGAGATTTTTCGAAGCGCAACCAGCGAGGAGGAGACCGCCATGACTGAGAAAGCCCAGGCCGCCCCGAAATCCGACCGCGAACTGGTGCTGAGCCGACTGATCGACGCGCCGCGCGAAAAGCTCTACCGCGCCTGGACCGAGCCGGAGCTTTTGAAGCAGTGGTTCGCGCCCCTGCCCTGGACGACGCCTTCCGCCGAGCTCGACGTGCGCCCCGGCGGCGCCAATCTGGTGGTGATGCGCGGCCCCGACGGCACCGACTACCCGAACCCCGGCGTCTATCTGGAGGTGGTGAAGAACGAGAAGCTGGTGATCACCGACGCCTATGTCAAAGCCTGGGAGCCTGCCGAAAAACCGTTCATGACTTTGATCCTGACCTTCGAGGATGAGGACGGCAAGACCCGCTACACGGCGCGCGCACTGCACTGGACGGTGGAGGACCGCGAGGCGCACGAGAAAATGGGCTTCCATGAGGGCTGGGGGCAATGCGCCGACCAGCTTGCCGCGCTGGTCGCCCGGATCTGACGGCACTTTTTCAGCCAAAACTCCCCCAAGATTGCCCCTCACCCTCACCCGCAGGCAGGGAGAGGGGTCTCGGGCGGCGCTTACCTCCCCCTCGATGGGGGAGGTCGCCGCGAAGCGGCGGGTGGGGGTGATGATTGCCATGGTCGTATGCCCCCCACCCCGCGCCTGCGGCGCGACCCTCCCCACGTTGGGGGAGGGTAAAACGCGCGTCATCATCGCCACGCCCGGTCCTACCGTCTGGCCATTGTCAAAGAGCCGGGAAGCGGGGCGCTTGGGCCGTGCCTTCCTGATTTTAATACGTGGCGCGACCTTCGCGCCCCGCCGGTGTCTGTCCCAAAGGTCGGCCGGTCACAGCGCCCCGATCCCGTCGCTCTGACGGGGAGTACGCCGCGGCTTCTCCGCATGCCTCGGGCGGCATTTGCGCCCAGCCGAAGCACGCCGGCCTGTCTCGGGCCCCTACATGCCCGCACGTACCACGGCGCGGGGGAGGGTCACCGCCGCCCTCCCTGATCCCGGTTCTAGACCCGGTTCCCGCAAGGGCAGTGCGGAGAGGATAGGCGCGATGCAGCAGGGCGTGGATAGATTTATGGAATTATGCATTTTTTTGGATTGCAATACGCCAGCACGAGAACTTTGGCTCTGGACACAACAATTTTCCGCTTGCATTTCGTTGCACGAAATAAGTAACCCACGCGAAAGGTTCACGCGGTACGCTGCCTGTGAAGGCAGGGGCAACGAAGTGTCGATTAAACCATTTCTAAAATGGGCTGGGGGGAAGCGTTGGCTGGCAGATAGGGGGGATTTTCAAATCCCGCCATACGAGGGACGGTATATTGAACCTTTTCTCGGCGGAGGGGCTATTTACTTTTCTATTAAACCGTCCAAATCAATAATCTCGGATTTTAATCATAAGCTTATTGAGCTCTATTTGGCAATTAGAGATGAACCTGTTTCAATATCAAAACTGCTTTTTGGGCATCATAAGGCTCACTCCAAGGATTACTACTACGGAGTTCGCGCAAAGAAATTTGAGTCAACCGCCGAGCGAGCAGCGCAGTTTTTGTACCTCAACAGAGCGTGTTGGAATGGCCTCTACCGCGAAAACCTAAAAGGCGAATTCAACGTTCCCATTGGAACTAAATCTATCATCTCGTTTGACGACGATGACTTCGAAGCGGTTTCGGCCGCGCTGGCTGGGGCCGAGATCAGATGTTGCGACTTCGAGGAAACAATCAACGAGGCCAGAACTGGTGATTTTCTTTTTGTTGATCCCCCATACACGACGGCACATAACTTTAATGGTTTCGTGAAATACAATCAAAAGATCTTCAGTTGGGAAGACCAAGTTCGACTCCGCCATTGCGTATTAAGCGCAGTGTCCAGGGGGGCAAAAGTGATTGTGACCAATGCTGATCATCCATCAATTTCCGAACTCTACCGCAACGTCGGCGGCCACAGTAGAGTCACCCGACCTTCGGTCATTTCGGGCAAGGCCTCAGGTCGGAAAGTTACATCTGAACTTATAATACGTTTCAATATGTGAGGTCGCATGAGCCTGATGTCGAGAATAAAAGCTTGGATCTCACGCGGCCAAACACATTTCATAAGTATATTTTCGGTATGGCTTAGAGTTGCAAGAAATAGTTGTTATAGATCAGCTCGTGAGTTTGTTTACCTTATCGCATTTTCATTTATGCCGGTATGGTTATGAGCCATTTTCCATTTTCTTTCTGGCGAGAGTGTACTTAACTATCTTAACGGGTACCTCTTCAACGGAGAAGCTTTACTATTGTCTGCGACCACCGTTGGCCCATTGATGTTTACGCTGGTAAACTCCGAAGGAGGAGCAGTAAATAGGGTCAAAGGCTTCCCTCTGAAGTGGCTCTACTACTTGCTCGTTGTCGGCGTTTGCGTCGTTGCCGCCGCAATGATCGGGTTCAAGTCCGCGCCTAACGTCAAGATTGTCACGTCGCCAACCGCGATGTGGTCACTCTCCCTAGTTGTATCGCTCTGCTCGGTTGCAGTCTGGTTTGCTATCGTTACGACAAACTCCGTAAGAGAGTCCGGTGCAGCCAACGTTATGCGTCAAGATGAGCAAGACTTTCTATATGACTACGGAGTGCGTTGATGCAAACAACGTTGCCGCTCGCTGATCAAGATAAAATTGAGCGCCGTTTTAAGGCGCTGAAAGTACGACAGCCAATCGGGGATATATACATAGCATCTGTTGACTACAGACCAATACAAGAAATTACATTTTTTGATGTAAGAAGAAGACTCCAAGAACAGAGAGATGTTGAGCAATATCTTGGTATACAAAGACCTCTAAATGATCGGAGGGTAACCGAGTTACAAAAGTATGTGAACTACATTGATGCCACATTCCCCGGGACAATTATCGTGTCCGTAGAAAATGACTATGGCGCTTATGACGAGGCGACCGGGGAGATAGTTGTGTCGAACACAAGATGGGGAGAAGATAAGCCCACGCAAATGTTGCGTCAAATAGCGCGCGTTATCGATGGCCAGCATCGAATTGCAGGACTAGAAGGTTTCGTCCCAACCGCCGAAAGACAGAATTTTGATGTAATGGTGGCGTTTTTCGTGGGAAGTGACATATCCGATCAGGCTTACGTTTTCGCGACGGTCAATTTGGAGCAGACAAAGGTCAACAAGTCGCTCGCCTATGATCTGTTTTCATTGGCGAAATCCAGAAGTCCTTTTAAGACGTGCCACAACATTGCGGTCGCGCTTGATCAGCTACCTACCAGCCCATTCTACCAGAAAATCAAACGGCTAGGAACATCGGGCGATGAACGCGGTGAGGAGACACTAACGCAAGCCACCTTCGTAAACGGCCTTATTGTGTATCTATCTAGGGATCCGAAGCTCGATAGAGATCTGATAATACGAAATCATCCTCTGCCCCAACCTTCGGCCGACGATTTAAGGAAATTGGTGTTCCGAGGATTGTTTGTGAAGGGAGACGATGTTCTGATTGGAAAAGTCTACGAGGAATACTTTCAGGCTGTCAAGGAGCGGTGGCCGGAGGCTTGGGCGTATTCCGGAACCGGCATCATGCTGTGGAGAACAAACGGATATCGAGCTCTTTCTTCAATATTCGGGCGAGTTTATAAATCTGTTGCCAAACCTGGTCAAGCAGTTACTAGGATGGACTTCTCGCCAATGTTCAACCGAGTCAAACTTAATTGGCAAGATTTCAACACTGATCGCTTTAAACCAGGCTCTTCAGGTGAGGGAGAACTACGCCGTCTGCTCGTGACTGAAATGACATTGTTCGACTAAACCAAAGCTATCCAGTCTTCTTTTTCAAGCCTCCCGAGTTGTTGACCTCTCCCTATTCTTACTTGGTCGAACTAACCTTGGTTCCCCTCACCTTCTCAACACCGCTGACAACACATCCCTGATCCCGATCGCTCCCACGAAACGGGAGCTATCGTCGAACAGCGCCACCGGCGCGGTTTGGCTGCGGTGCATGGCGAGCATGACGGTTTTCAGCGTCGTGCCGGCCTTGGCCCAGAACACGCGCGGTGCGTCCGGCGGCAGCGTCTCGACCTCATCGCAGGACACCCATATGGCCGGCTGGCCGTTGCGTTCGGCCGCCGTCACCAGCCCGTCGCTGTCGAGGCGGAAACGCGTGGTGCGACGCCGGTCGAGCCAGACCCAGCCGGGCTCGTCCGACGGTTCGAGGTCGCGCCGGTCGCGCATGACATTCCAGGCCGTCAGCACCGAGAGCGGGTTCACATTGGCGATGAAGTCGCGCACATAGTCGTTGGCGGGCTTGAGCACGATGTCTTCCGGCGCGCCGGTCTGCACGATGTGCCCGCCCTCCATGATGGTGATGGTGTTGCCGATCTTCAGCGCTTCCTCAAGGTCGTGGCTGACGAAGATGATGGTCTTCTTCAGCCGCTCCTGAAGCTGCAGCAGCTCGTCCTGCAGCTTGGTGCGGATCAGCGGGTCGAGCGCCGAGAACGGCTCGTCCATGAGCAGGATGGGCGCCGCAGTGGCAAAGGCGCGCGCCAGCCCGACGCGCTGCTGCATGCCGCCGGAAAGCTCATGCGCGTATTTCTTGGCCCACTGGTCGAGCCCGACCAGCTTGAGCTGGGTGGCGACGCGCTCCTTGCGCTCGGCCTCCTTCACGCCGGAAAGCTCCAGCCCGAAGCCGACATTCTCCTCCACCGTGCGCCAGGACAAGAGGCCGAACTGCTGGAACACCATGGCCACGCATTCGCGGCGGATCTTGCGCAGCTCGCCCTCGCCGCAGGAGACGACATCGGCCTTCCAACCCTTGTCGTGCACGATGACCTCGCCGCGGGCGACTTCGTTCAGCCCGTTGACGGCGCGCAGCAGCGTCGACTTGCCGGAGCCCGACAGGCCCATCAGCACCGAAATCTCGCCTTCCCTGACGGTGAGGTTACAGCCGGCGCAGCCGAGCACGGCGCCGGTCTTTTCCAGGATCTCGGCGCGCGAGGCGCCCTGGTCGACCATCGCCAGCGCCTCCGCGCGCGCCTTGCCGAAGATGATGTCGACATTCTTGAAATCGACGGCGACGTTCATTTGGCGCCTCCCGTGCCGATGCGGCTCATGCGGTCGAGCATGATGGCGACGATGACGATCGCCAGGCCCGCCTCGAGCCCGAGCGGGATGTTGACGGAGTTCAGCGCCCGCACCACCGGCTTGCCGAGGCCGTTGGCGCCGATGAGGGCGGCGATGACCACCATCGACAGGCAGAGCATGATGCATTGGGTGAGCCCGGCCATTATGGTGGGGAGCGCTGCCGGCAGTTCGACCTTCCAGAGAAGTTGTCTTTTGGTGGCGCCGAAGGCCTCGCCGGCCTCCAGCATCGGTTTCGGCACCGAGGTGATGCCGAGATAGGTGAGCCGGATCGGCGCCGGGCAGGCGAAGATGACGGTGACGATGAGACCGGGCGCAATGCCGAGCCCGAACAGGATCAGCACCGGGATCAGATAGACGAAGGTCGGCATCGTCTGCATCAGGTCGAGGATAGGCTGCAGGAAGCGGTAGCCGCGCTCGCTATGGGCGGCCCAGATGCCGATCGGCACGCCGATGGCCATGGAGGCGGCGGTGGCCGCCACCACCAGCACCAGCGTCTCCACCGTTTCCTTCCACAGACCCTGGTTGACGATGAAGAGCAGGCCGAGCGCCACCGCGAGGGCGAGCTTCCACGACTTCTGCAGATACCAGGCAAGGGCGGCAATCAGCGCCACCGAGACGATCGGCGGCAGCCACAGCATGGCGTCGACCAGGCTGTCGAGCACGGTGGTGAGGCCGCCGGCGATGGAATCGAAGAACCATTCGAAATTGACGGTGAGGAAATCGAAAAACTGCTTGCCCCACCGTCCAAGCGGGATCTTGAAGCTGGCGACGAAGGCCGAAATGGGATCCACTAAAACCCCTCCATTCTGCGGGATCGCAACGGCGGCCACCCGTCAGGATGACCGGCGTTATTCTGGTGACTCATGATCTTATCCGAAAACCGGTGTCGACTTTTCGGGATCATGGTCTGGAGTGCGGCTTGGCGCTCAGAGGCCGAGCGCCGACTTTACCGCCGCATTGGCATCGCCGCCATCGAAGGTGGTGACGCCCTCAAGCCAGGGCGTGACGGTGTCGGGATTGGCCTTGAGCCAGGCGGTGGCGGCGGCCTTGGGCTCGGTGCCGTCGTTGAGGATCGAGCCCATGATCTCGTTTTCCATCTTCAGCGAGAACACCATGTTCTTGAGCAGCGCGCCGACATTGGGGCACTCGGTGGTGTAACCGGCCCGCACATTGGTGGCGACGGTGGCGCCGCCGAAATTCGGCCCGAACACCTCGTCGCCGCCGGTCAGGTACTTCATGTCGATATTGGCGTTCATCGGATGCGGCTCCCAGCCGAGGAACACGACGTCCTGCTTGGAGTTCGCCGCCTTGCTGACGGCGGCCAGCATGCCCGCCTCGGAGCTTTCGACCAGCTCGAAGCCCTTGAGGCCGAACTTGTCCTGCTCGATCATGTCGAGGATCAGGCGGTTGCCGTCATTGCCGGCCTCGATTCCGTAGATCTTGTTGTCGAGCTTGTCCTTGAACTTGGCGATGTCGGCGAAGTCCTTCACGCCGGCATCATAGGTGTAGGTCGGCACGGCGAGCGTGTATTTGGCGCCTTCAAGATTGGTGACGACGGTCTCGACCGACTTGTCCTCCAGATAGGGCTTGATGTCGGCTTCCATGGTCGGCATCCAGTTGCCGAGGAAGACGTCGATATCCTTGCTCTTCAGCGAGGCATAGGTGACCGGCACCGACAGCACCTGCACGTCGGGCGTGTAGCCAAGGGCTTCGAGGATCACCGAGGCGGTCGCGGTCGTGGCGGTGATGTCGGTCCAGCCGACGTCGGAGAAACGCACCGTCTTGCAGCTGTCGGGCTCGGCCGCGAAGGCCGATCCGGCAGACAGAATTGCCGCCATGGCAAGTGAAATGGCGAATGGTTTCATACGCGACATAGGATTCTCCCGTTGTGAATCTTTTCCGACGCGGCGATGTGTTTTGCCCCCGCGCGGGCTCCTCAGCCAAACATCATTTTGTTGTAGTTTCAAGCGGTAAGGCTCCGCCGCACGCGTCGCCGGCTTTCCTGAAGACGACACTTTCCGATGCAGCTCCGCCATGCGGCAACACGCCCGGAGCCTAGCCGCAAGCCGCCGGCGGTTCAATCGGGGCCCGCGTCTTTCAATCGATATGAGCCGCCCCTATATTGGCAACCCGACCTCACGCGCAAACCGGAGAACCCCCATGGCGACGTTGCAGAATTTCGATGCCGAGATTGCCAGGACGAAAGAGGTCGCCGAGGACATGCGCGCCAAAATCGAGCAGTCGGGCGCCATGCTGGAAAAGTTCGCCCAAACCGACCAGAAGATCGGCGCAAGCGACTTCGATATCGAGAACGCCCGCATCGAGGACGTGCTGAAGCAGCAGAAGATCATGGAAGGCAACATCGCCGACCTGATCATCGGGCTGGAAGACGCCACCAACGTCTTCGGCGCCGAATTCGAGAGCATGAAGAATTTCACCGCCTGGGAAAACTTCATCGGCCTGTTTTCGGCCCACAGAAAGCAGCGCATGCGCACCGACCGTGTGCGCAACATGTCGCTTGCCGGCAATCTCCAGGAACTGCTGGTCAAGTCCGATACGATCGTCGGCATCCTCAAGGCCCAGAAGCAGGTGCTGGATGCGCGCTACAAGACCTCCGAGACCAGCCTGGCCCAGGTGATCGAGCGCCGCAAGGCAACGATGAGCAACCTGGAGGCGATACAGAAGCGCATCGAGGAACTGAACCCGCTGCTGCTCGACGTGGAAAACCGCATCGCTGCCTCGACCACCCAGAAGGAGCGCACCGAGCTTGAGGGCGAGCGCTCCAAGCTTGCCACCGAATACAACGAGAAACAGGCCAAGGAGCAGGAACTGCTGGCCGAGAGCCAGACGCTGGAACGCTACACTTCGATGTTTCAGACCTTCGTCGATTCGCTCAACAACCAGATCGCGGCGCAGAACACGCTGATCAACAAGCTGACCATCGATACCGAGCAGCGCATAGTGCTCTACAAGGCGCTGGAGGACAGTTTGAAGACGGCCGCCCAGCAGGAAGTGGCGCACCGCATCAATACGCTGGGCAGCCAGGTCGACAACACCGCCGAGGAAACCATGGCCGGCATCGGTGCGGCGGCGCAGAAGCACATCGGCGACCTGCTCGAAATGCACGAGAAGAACATGGTGGCGACCGCCGACATCCAGCGCCGCAAGAAGCTTGCCGACGACGCCTTCGCCCGCCGCTTCGAGGAAGTGATGAAGAAGCACGACGCCTCGGCCTATGTGCGGGCGTGAGTGTACTTCCGCGATGGAACTGACCGCCCCTCATCCGCCTGCCGGCACCTTCTCCCCGCGTGCGGGGAGAAGGCAACCAGCGGCAACGCTGACGCCCCCCTCTCCCCGGACTTCACGGGGAGAGGGTAAGGGTGAGGGGCAGCGCGCCCGACCCTTGTCAGAGACGCATGCATGACCGCCGAACCCGACGACGCGAGGCGCTATTTCGCCGCCATTCGCGCAGCGCTGGGCGGGCTGGAAATCTTCATGCGCGACGACCGCTCGCCGCTCTACAAGCATGGGATCGTTGCCGGCATCGTCGCCGAATATATCGCACGGCTGGAAAAATCCTTCGCCTGCTGGAACAACCGCCTAGGCTTCATGGAGAGCTTCCGCATCGGCCGCGCCGAGAGCGGCTTTCCGGTGTTCCAGAACGTGCTGGAGCTGGAAAACGACCGCCGCAGCGCGAGCCAGCGCCTCGCCACCATTACCAAGCCCGAAGAGCTTCGCGCCGAAATGGCGGATTTCATCCTGCGCCACAAGGCGTTTCCGCAAGCGCTGCAGCGCTCGATGGCCGAGCGGCTCTATCTGGAGGATGTCGAGGGCGGCGAAACCTTCGCGCCGTTCCTGCTGGCGAAGACGGTCAAGGTCTCGGTCAATCCGAAGACCGGGCGGCCCTATTATCTGGTCCATTGGGCATCGTTCGACGGCAGCGCCAACCTGCCGCTGATCTATATGGCGACGGTGGAAGATTCCTCACCTGACATGATTGCACAGCTCGTGGTTGCGAACGGCAGGCTGAATGAGAAGGTGGAAATCCCGCTACCGGTGGAAGGCCTGCTCAATCCTAAACTCGCGCACCGCTTCGATGATTTCACCGAAAAGCATTCCGCCTACACGCTGTCGCCGGTGACCATCGCCACCAATCTCGACAAGGATTTTCCCGAACTGCATCCGAAGCAGTTGCGGCGCGTGGTTCTTGGACCTTTCTATTCGGCCGGCATCACCGAGCACAATTCGACCGTTACCGAAGTTCTCTCCAAGGTGAGCAGGCCAGAAAACGCCTGGCTGCTGACCTGGACCATCCAGGAGGTCTATTCCAAGGCCGAGAAGCCGGGACGGCGCGGCCTGTGGTCGAGCGAGCCGGCATCGGAGGAATTCTTCATCAACACGGACGACCTCGAAGCCGCCCGCCAAGGGGTGAGCCACTACGAGAAGCACGCGCTTGTTCCGCATGAAGCCTATCAGGCGCTCTATGCGGCGGGCGAAGCCGACAGGATCTTCGCCGGCTACAAGGTCCACATCCTGTCCAAGGGGCGGGTGATAAGCGATGTGTAGCCGCCAATTGATCCTTACCAAGGAAAGCACCCCCTCACCGGCTCGGCTGATGCCTCGCCACCTCTCCCCGGTGGGGAGAGGAAACCGCAATCCGCAAACTCGCGCCTTGGCAGAACGGGGGCTCCTCTCCCCCCACTCTTCGTGGGGAGAGCAGGCAGGCAACGCCGCAGCCCGCCTCTTCTCTCGTCGGGGAAAGACAATGGGATGTCTGAAGTCCGCCTCCACGCCCCCTCACCCGGCCTCCGCTTCGCTCGGCCACCCTCTCCCCACTGGGGAGAGGAGATCGGAGAGGTCGCAGCCCTTCCCTTCTTCCCGCTCGTGGGGAGAAGGTTCCGGCAGGGGGATGAGAGGCAAATGCGGATCGTCGAATTGTGGATGCTCAGCAATGTGTAAGGCCTGCATCACAAAGGCACCCTCACCCGGCCTCTGTGGAGCCCGTCCTTGGGCTTGCCTTCGGCAGGACCCAGGGGCTCGGCCACCCTCTCCCCGTGGGGGAGAGGAGATCGGAAACGTTGCCGCGCTTCTCTTCTCCCCGACGGGGAGAAGGTGGCCCGAAGGGCCGGATGAGGGGGCGTTCCGGCAGCCAGCCAGTTGCATCGGAGGCCTTCTATGGACACCGGCCTGACCACCATCGCCGAAGCCGATATTGAAAAGCACCGCGCCACGGCGCAGAGCATGATCACGCGCATCGTTGTGCTGGAGGATTCAGGCGGGAAATCCGGCGCAGCACTTGCCGGCACCGGCCGCCGCTTCGTTTCCACGGTTTCCACCGGCTCCGTGCGCAAGACGCGCGAAGTCGAGCTGTCGAAGACAGTCGCGGCCGTCCGCCCAGGCGACCAGCTTATGAGCATTCCCCAGCACACGCTGCTTTACCGCGCGCGCCGCGGCATCGCCGTGGCGCTGGCGATCGCCGACATATTTGCCCGAAGCGGCGATCTGGAGAGCCTGCAGGCGAAGAACGCTCGCGCGCCGCTGGAGGGCGAGGATGCGGCGCACTTCAAAAAGCTGCTTTCGGCCGCCGCCTACGTGTCGGCCTTCAGCCTGGCCTCATATCTCGCCCAGCTCATCGACGGCGACGGCGAGCCGCCGAACGACATCAAGGAGCCGGATTTCCTGTTCGACACGCCGCAGGACGCGCTGAAATCGCTCGTGGCCGGACTGGACGCGGCACTTGCCGGCGCCAAGGACGATGCGGAGCTGATGACACGCGCCCGCGCCTTCGCCCGCATTGCCATCGAGGGGCTGTTGACGCGCAAGGGGCGCTTCGATGGGCTGGGCGCCTTCGAGAACGCGCATATTCGCCTCGATGCCGACGACTTCACGCTTGACGGCTTTGACGTGGCGCCGGGCCGCAAGGCGAAGCCGCTGGTGATGACCTTCAAGAAGCCGGAGGAAGTGGTTGGCAACCACATCGCCAAATACCAGGCGATCAAGCTTGCCAAGATGCTGATGGCCTACGATTTCGAACGGGAGCTCAACCCGTTCGTGGAACTGGGCGGCTTCCTGTTCACCTTCATCGGCGACGGCTCGCCCGGCACCGGCAAGACGACGCTGATCCAGATGATCGCGGGGCTTTTGAACGACTATTGCCAGGTGGCCTCCTACCCCTTCGTCTACGAGAATTTCGGAGTCGACCAGATCTCGTCCTATCAGGGCAAGTCGGGCCAGAACTGCAAGCAGTTCATCACCAATGTGCTGAACCCGCGCGCCATCGGCTTCGGCACGGTGGACGACATCGATCAGGTGGCGGCACGCCGCTCCGACGACCGGGCCTCGGCCGGCCAGCAGGAGATCACCGGCGTTCTGATGGAGGCGTTTTCGGGCGCCTCCACGGTGATCCGCGGCAACTGCTCTTTCGGCATGTTTTCCAACTACCCCGAAAATGTCGACGATGCGCTGCGCCAGCGCGCCGGCGCGCGCTGGGTGGTCGACGGGCCGCAGAGCCGCGACGACTATATCGACATCTTCGTGCTGCTGGCCGGCAAGAACCACAAGATCCCGCTCGGCAAGCATGATCTCTACGCCGCACAGGAGATCAAGCGCGCCGTGGCGGACGCCTATGAAGGCCATGCAAAGCCGCATGAAGATGGGCTGATGCAGGTCTATGAGCGCTTCATGAAGGAAAATGGCGAGCCGAAGACGCTGGCCGACATCGGCACCTACCTGCACCTGATAAAGCAGGCGGAGCCGCGCTTCACCGGCCGGGCAATCCGCAACATCACCGATGCGATCAAGATGCGGGCGATGGACATCGAGCTTCCCGACGAATGGTTCGAGACGCCGGAAGCTTTCATGCACAAGAACTACGACGAGAAGCGCGCGATGATCGAGGAACTGCGCGGGCCGTTCTCGCTTGCGATGGTGATGCAGGAGATCAACCGCTACGCCGATTCGGAGTTCCGCTATTCCGACCGCGCCGACGACGCGGCGGTGGAGCGCATGGTGCGCGACGCACGCCTGCGCGAGCGGGCATTGGCGGAGATCGAGGACATGAAGGCCAAGGGGATGTGGGATGCCTAACATGAACCTGCCCCTCATCCGCCTGCCGGCACCTTCTCCCCGCACGCGGGGAGAAGGACGAAGCGACAATCCCGAGGCCACTATCTATCTTCGGCGCGTAACAGAAAGAAGCGGCAAGGCGGATGCCCCCCTCTCCCCGTGCACGGGGAGAGGGTAAGGGTGAGGGGCATTCAGATGCGCGGACCAGACACTCGAACCACCCAGCGCGCGCGACAGTTGCGCAAGGCTGATAACGATGCCGAAAGTAAGCTATGGGCGGAACTTCGCGGCCGCAGATTGAACGGCTACAAGTTCAACAGGCAGTTCCCGATCGGCCCCTATTTTGCAGACTTCGCCTGTCGAGAAGCCAAGCTCGTTGTCGAAGTGGACGGAAGCCAGCATGCCGACAGCGAGCGGGATCGCCTTCGAGACGATTTCATGGTGTCGGCGGGATGGTCGATCGTGAGGCTGTGGAATGTCGATGTTTTCAAGGCGCGCGAGCAAGTGTTGGAGACGATTCTTGCGGCAATAGAGAAACGGTTGTCGCCTGAAATCACTGCATATGAGCTTCGCTACATTCATGCCGGACAACGAGGAGCCGTGTCGAAGCGATGCGCTTGAACTTGCCCCTCATCCGCCTGCCCTTCCTCTCCCCGCACGCGGGGAGAAGGACGAAGCGGCAACGCCAATGCCCCCCTCTCCCCGCGTGCGGGGAGAGGGTAAGGGTGAAGGGCGACCAATGAACCTCCTGCGCGACAATGAGCTGATCTATGGCCGGCTGCTCCGGGTCGAGGAGCCGCATCTGATCGAGCGCTACAACAAGGCGTTGAAGGCGTTCGGGCTGCCCCCGACGAAGCTCGCGTCCTTCGAGATCGACCGCAGCGGGTTTTCGCCGCAGATCGCCGAAGAGCTTGGCGATCCGCACTATCTCGACCCGAACCAGGTCAACCGCCGCTTTATCATCCTGGCGCCGGCGCAGGCCGAGCTGCCGGTGGTGCACACGGCGTTTTCCAACACCTCGCAGCTCATCCACGAGTTCTTCGTCAAGAATTCGCGGGCCATCGACGCGCTGACGATCAAGGACGTGATCTATGGCGAGATCGAGGATTCGGTCTCGAAGGTCGAGACCATCGAGGACCTTTTGTCGATCAGCCAGGTCGAGTTCCGCGTGCTGTCGGCCGAAGACGTGCTCGGCAAGGCGGCAGAACTGGGCACGCTCGTCGACCGGCTGAAGCAGGAACCGGACGCCTGGCGCGACGACGAGATGCTGCGGCACATGGTCGAGCTGGCCAAAGTCTGCGGCGATATCCGCGAGAACGCGCTGGTGCCCGACCAGGTGATTTTCCGCCACAACGCTTTCTGGACCAGCCATTTCGGCGGGCTTTACGTGTTCGTCGATCCCGACATGACGACGGTGATCAGCGATCCTGCCGCCCCCGGCTTCCGCCGCTCGCGGCCCTGGCAGGTGAGCTATCTGTCG
This sequence comes from Borborobacter xinjiangensis, assembly GCF_047739745.1. Classification (NCBI taxonomy): domain Bacteria; kingdom Pseudomonadati; phylum Pseudomonadota; class Alphaproteobacteria; order Hyphomicrobiales; family Phyllobacteriaceae; genus Borborobacter; species Borborobacter xinjiangensis. Next base: position 52,412 of record NZ_JBLLVA010000026.1, read on the forward strand.
ATCCACGATGCCGATCGCGTCTTCAAGTTCCTGGCCTCGAGCGGACGCCTGGAACTGCCGCGAGCCTCCTGGATAGAGACGTCGGACTATCTCGAGCACCGCGCCGAAATGGCTATCCTTGCGCTGATTCGCGAGGCCGAGCCGCAGCGCGATATCGCCAATGTCGACAAGGTGTGGCTGCAGACATGGATTCACGGCCATGCCGACCTCATCAACCGCGACGGCATCTTTCCCTTCCTCAACGCCGCCAAGCGCGAGATCAGGCAGCGCGGCCAGATGCGGATGGAAGACGCAGCACCCCAGCACCGCTTTCTGGTGGTGCGCGCCAAGCCGGACCATCCCGATGCCTGGCTGACGAACCGGCTGATCTCCGAGTTCGTGCCGTCGGACTTCGCGGCGCGCTACATCTTCAACAAGCAGGCCTTCTACACGGATTACGAGAAGCTGACCGAACCATGGCGATCCTATGTTGTGGACCGGCTGAAAACCGCATATCTGAGCGACAAGACGGCGTTGCGGACCAGGCTCTACGGCCTCGTCGATCGAGAGAGGTAACGGGCCATGCTTGATCCGATCGTGAACTTCTTCACCCGGATGTTCCAGTGGATCGGCCGAGGCATCGGCCTGCTCATCGGCGTCATCCTGTGGCCGTTCATGTGGCTGGGCAGCTGGTACACCAAGCGCGGGCTGATCCTGAAGGGCGCGCTGGGCCTGGCTCTGCTGCTTCTGGTCGGCCTCTACGCCTATTTCTTCTATGTCACGCAGTTCTGGACCAACTTCAATCCGGATTATCCGGCAGGGCTGGCGCAGGCGCGGGAGAGCACCGGCGCGGGCGATCCCATCAGTTCGAACGCAACCGCCGCCGGCGCCGCCGGCGAGCCGGCGCAAAGCTGCAAGCCCTCGGCCATCGCCGGCACCTCGGCCGATCTGGTCGACTTCAACGTCAACCAGAACGCCTGGATTTCCTCCATGGTGCTCTCCAAGCTCGGCCTGTTCGGCATCGATTGGCGCAACACCCCCTTCTTCGACAACAAGGCCGCCTTCCAGCTCGGCATCAACCAGGTGATGCGCCGCACCACGACGGAGTTGGTCGACACGCTCGGGCGTGTGCGCGGCACTTCGCAGATCGACCAGAACCTGCAGGATGCGCGCACCGCGCTCGCCTGGAGCGAAACCGCCTGGTATGTCGGCATGCGCGGGCCGACGCGGCCGACGCCCAGCGTCTATCGCGAAGCTATCGGCAAGCTGCGCGCCTTCAACGCCCGCCTGGAAAAATGCGACGCGACCTTCGACGCGCGCGCCGACAATCTGATTCAGTTCCTCGACCGCATCGCCGGCGACATCGGCTCGACCTCGGATATATTGCGCCAACGCATCGAGGTCTCCGACGCCGGTTGGTTCGACCTGCGCGCCGACGACCGCTTCTGGTTCGCCTATGGTCAGCTCTATGCCTATTACGGCATCCTCGTGGGCGCCCGCTCGGATTTTGCCGCCATCATCGCCGAACGCAACCTGACGGCGCTGTGGACGCGCATGGAAGAACAATTGCGCGCCGCGCTCAACGTGCAGCCCTGGATCATCTCCAACGGCAACGAGTCCAGCGCCTTCTTCCCCTCGCATCTGGCGACGATGGGCTTCAACCTGTTGCAGGTGCGCTCCAATCTGGTCGAAATCAGCAATGTGCTGACGCGGTGAGCATGGGTGAAGGCCCGCCGGGGCTTGTACCAATTCCCCATTCACCAATCGCGCTCATTGTGTCATTTGAGCTGTCGCAAACCGTGCATCGCATGGCTTGATTGGGACTGCGGGCGCGCTCTCGGTCGGGTTCCATGCGCGCCACCACGGGGCGGCGCATACTAGTCCTGCAACCAATTACGGAGGAAGTTCCCTACATGGCCGAGTTTAAGTCCGACATTGAGATCGCGCGCGCGGCGAAGAAGAAGCCGATCCAGGAG
>NZ_JBLLVA010000027.1:0-54134 GCF_047739745.1 Borborobacter xinjiangensis
CCGGAAACCGGGCACTCCAGACCACCCACTCCGCATAACGACACGCTATGCATAATCGACATTATGTGGAGCTCCACATAATGTCGAACTCGGCGCCGCTTGGCAGAAGGTCTCCGCTGAAGGCCGCGACTACCTTTCGGTCAAGCTGGACGACCCGAGCTTCCCAGCTCCGATCTACGCCACCCTGATTGAGGTGGAAGGCGAGGAAGGTCTCCAGCTGATCTGGTCCCAGCCCAACCGGGACTGATCGCCCCTGACAGAGGACCCCCGCCGCACAGGCGGGGATCCTCATTGCGCCCGGTGAAGCTCGTCATCGACACCGCCGCCGAACCGTCCAGCGATTTCGGCAGGCGTGGCAGGCCGAGAAGAGCCACCTTCCCCTCGCGGATACCGTCGTGGAAGCGGTCGAGGCCCATGCTCCGACCGTGCCGATCTATAGTGAACTCGCATAGCAGGGATTGAGGTGAGCGTTTCGTCAACCCCGGCCACCCGACCATCAATCGAGAGGGCAGGGCATGTCGCCTCCTCTGGAACCATCGCTTGAGTTTGTATACCAGCGATGTGGGGATACGATCAGCGAGACCATTGAGGACGTTCCGAGCTATGACGTCCTCGCGGGCCGGGAGTCCGACGCGCAGGGATATGTCGAGCAGTGGCCTGCACCGGCTGCGAGCACCGATTCACTGTCAGTATCCGAAACACCGGCGCCTGCCTTGAGGCGGAATTCGCGGATCACAAGACTCACCATGGCGCGGGAGCATACAGGATTCGACCCGCCTGTTCGGATTCACCTCCACGGCAGCCATTTGGCTGTCTGCATAATTGAGGGGTGCCGGCGTGTCGGTTGTGCGCATGCTTGGCGGGCGGCATGACTGGGCGGCGATCCTGAATGCGGCGGGCCATGCCGCGCGTCCGTAGGCTAGTCTCGGGCTGCCTTGCGCCGGTCCGGCGGTAGAGACCAGCTTCGCCGCTACTCAGAAACCAGACAGCGCCGGTGAACACACGGGAGGGTGCAGTTGCGCCATGAGCGATCATTGGCTGTGTCGGAACTAGAAGGGTGGCCGCCACATTGCGGGCAGGGTGCGGCGACTTGATCTGGTCAGATCCCCGCCGAGGGCGGCGGGGACTCGCGTCAACCGCTCAGTCGTGTGGCGTGACGATTAGCCTTTGGCTGTGCGCTTCTTCTTTTCCGGATCATCGAAGGTCAGAGTGTGGGCGACGGCATTGGCCCGAAGCGACTTGCCGTGCACTTCCAATCTGGTGCCATGCTCGGCATATGGGACATCGAGCCGAGCAATCGCCATCGAGCGCCGGGTCAATTTGGAATAGGACGGGCAGGTGATGACACCGACCTTTTTACCATCGGCCCATACCTCGTCGCCAAGATCAGCCATTTCGTGACCCTCGATCAACATGCCGAAGATCTTGAAGCGTTCCTTGCCCTTTTGCCTATAGTGTTCGTCGGCGCCTCGGAAACCTGTCTTGCCGGGCGACACCGTGAAGTCGAGGCCAAGCTCCCACAAGCTGTCGCCAATTGGTTCGCCTGGAATCGGATGCATCTGCGAGTTGTCGTAGGGGTAAAACAGCAGATAGCTCTCGACGCGCAACAGGTCGAGCGTACTGAAGCAGCATGGAATAATCCCCATGGCCTTGCCTTCGGATAGGATTGTATCCCAGACGAGCGGCGCGTCCTGGCCACGTACGAAAATCTCGTAGCCGCGCTCGCCGGTATAGCCCGTCCGCGAAATCTTCACCGGAGCACCAAACAGCGTAGTGTGGATGTGGTGGAAATAATTGAGGTCGCGGATGCCAGGCACATGCTTGGCCAGAAAATCGACGGCCACCGGCCCCTGCAGCGAAAGGTCGTGTAGATCGTCATCGAAAAGCACCGCGCAATTGCGCCCCGCAGCCTGCTTGACAATCTCCTCATGCGCAGTGCCGGTACCGCTGACCAACATCCAGGCATTGGGACCATTGCGATAGAGAACGCAATCGTCAGTCAGGTGGCCACGTTCGTTGAGCATGGTGGCATAAACGGAACGGCCTGGCTGAATCCTGGCCACACTGCGCGTGGTTATGTACTCAAGGATCGCAATCGCATGCGGCCCGATGAGGTGCGTCTTCCGCAACCCCGATACGTCCATCAGGCCAGCTTTAGTGCGGATTGCGACATGCTGATCGAACGGATCGGCGTCATACGTCCAGGCGGTGCCCATTCCGCTCCAATCCTCAAGATTGGAACCCAGTGCACGGTGGCGATCGGCAAGGGCGGAAAAGCGCCAGCTTAAAGTCATCTCGTTCCTCCAGTCGTTTTGGGCACATAGGTTTCGCGCTGGCGCTGCAGAATCGCACCAGTAACGTCTCGCGCTCCTCGTTATCCCCGGGAAAGGAACGCGACCAGATTTCGTAGGAATAACCAGGCGCCTGCCTGGTTCATCGATCGGCCTGAGCGCCTTCCAACGTTCAGGCCAGGCGTAGTGCAGCTGTGGCCTGGCTCAGCTGATCAGCCGGCGAGGCCTGCGGCCAGGGAAACGCCTGTGGCGGCGATGCTGCCACCGCCCACTCTGAGTGCCGTGCGCCACGACAAGCGAGCAATGATGGTGGCTAGCGAGAAGCCTGCCGTATGCAGGACGACGGTCGATGCGACGAAGCCCAGTCCGTAGAGGAAGGCATTGCTGGCGATCGGCAGTTCCTGGCCATGAGCAAAACCATGCAGACTTCCGAACGCGGCGGTGATCGCAAGCGCCGCACCGAATGGCACCCGGCTGCCCAGTGCGACGATTGCGCCAAGCAGGACGACTGATCCCGTGATTCCCAACTCGACGAAAGGAAGCGACAGCCCCGTCATGCCGAAAACCGAGCCTGCCACCATTCCGATAACGAAACCGAGCGGAAGCCAGCGAAACAATGGCTGGCTGTCGGCATTCTGCCCGGCCCAGATGCCGACCCCGGCCATAGCCAGAACATGATCGAGCCCGGACAGCGGGTGGGATAGGCCAGCGCCGAAGCTACCGGCCTCGGGGAGAATATGCGCATAGCTTGGCATCGTCGAAGCGGCGTATGCGACAGCAACCGCAGCCGCCAACCGCATCATGTTTCTTGTGTTCCTTATCGTGTTCACCATGATCTCCTGCGGCCGGCCTCAGCCGGCCTTATCCAAATGGTTGTCGATTACTCAGCGGCGACCAGATCGGTGCGGCGCAGGCTGGCGTCGATCACGTCCCCCTCCTGTGCGGCCAACGACGCCATCAGGCGCATGATGACACAGGCGGCCAAGCGTGCTGCCGTGCCGCTGATATCGAAAATCGGGCAAAGCTCGGTCAGATCGATCACGCTGACGCCACCACGTTTGGCGATCATGTCGGCAATACGCATCATTTCCCGAGACTCGATGCCTCCGGGTTCCGCCGAGGTGACGCCGGGCGCCGCCGACGAGTCCATGACGTTGAAATTGAAGCTGAGATACTGCGCGTCGGTTCCGTTCCAGACCCGCTCAATCGCCTTGTCGACCAGCGGGAAAATGCCCGCGTCAATCAGATCGAACATGGAGTTGTAGTGGAGCCCGCGATCTGTCGCCAGATCAATATGGTCCTTGGGATTCATGGCGTTGCGCGCCCCAAGATGGGCAACATTCTTAATGTCGAGATTGGGCAGCTCGGTGATCCGCGCCATAGCGCAAGGGGCAAGATTGCGCTCGCCAGCCCAGCTGTCGGCCATGTCGAGCTGAGCGCCAAAGTGCATGTAGCCCATCTTTTTTGACGATCCGATGTGGTCGGAAAGTGCGCGCGCTGCAGCGATCGAGATCGAGCGGTCACCGCCACAGATTATGGGCGTGAGGCCGGATTTGAGGACCTCCCGGACCGCCCGATAGATGCGCTCATGCGCCACTTCCGGGCTGACCTTCGGCATCGAAACGTCGCCGCAATCGACGGCCTTGCCATGTAGATCGACATTGTATTCGAACCAGTAGGAGAAATACTCCTGGGAAACGAGGCGGAATTCGCGCGGACCGTCCTCCGATCCGGGCTTGCCGACATTGCCTTCGTCGAACGGCACGCCGACGAAGGCATATTTGGCGCCACAGGCCTTCAGCGCTTCTGCGTTCAGTGGCACATGGGCCGAACGCAGGAACGTAATCAGCCCCGGTGCGCGATAATTGTCGCCGGCGTCGCCGCCAAGCGGTGAAAAGAGGTGGGCATAGGCTTTTGCTGGGTTCATGACTGTGTCTCCTCCCTGAGAATTGTTACGGCTGCTTGCCCTGCTGACGCAGCGTCTGGGCGCGTGAGCCGAGATAGTGGTAGATCATGTTGACCGTCATCTTGGCGCTGATTTGGCTGGAGTCGAAGTAGGGGCAGAGCTCGACGACATCGAGAATGTCGCAGCCGTGACGACCGGCGATACGTGCGAACTGAATCGCTTCCCGCCCCTTGAGGCCGTAGCATTCCGGCGAGGTGGAGCCGGGCATGCAACTCATGTCGATCGAGTCCGTATCCCAGGTGAAATACAGCGTATCGGCGTCTTTCTTCACCCGCTCGAAAATCTCGTTTGCGCACACTTCCAGCCCGCGCTCGATCATCTCGGGCATGGTCACGACCCGGATGTCGTTGTCGACATAGAAATCCCACCAGTCCTTGGGATTGAGGCCGTTACGCGATCCCATATGCGCCATGTTCTTGGCGGAGCAGTTTGGCAGGTCTAGCGCGCGGGGGGCACCCGAGCAGTTGGTAATCAAATTGCCTGCCCAGTCGGGCCCGGCGTCGAGGTGGCTGTCGACGTGCAGATAGCCCATCTTGCCGCTGCCGGTAAAACGCGACAGAGCCTTGGCGCCGGGGATTGGCAAGGAATGGTCGCCGCCGAAAAGGATCACCTTGGCGCCGCCTTCAAGGCACTCGGTGACGTAGTCGGTGGTGTATTGCTGCGACTTGACGTTGTTACCCGGTACCGTCGGTACGTCACCGCAGTCGACGACGCGGAAGAAGCTCAACAAATCGACGTCATACTCGAACATATAGGGGAAGTATTGCGTCGTCGCCTCGCGCAGGCCCGACGCACCTTGAGAGGCACCGGCGCGCACGATCTGGCCCTGGTCCCACGGAACAGCCAGAAAGCAGATCTTTGCGCCCATTTCGCGGATCTTGTGGCGGTCCGGCGGGCAGTATGGCGCGCCCATGAATGTGGCGAGACCCCTGGATTTGAACGCGCCGTTGTGCAGCTTCGGAGAGAAAATGTGATCGAGCTCGCCAAACTGCTCAGCGGGGCCTTGGTGTTGATGTGGCGTGAACTGCCACTTCGCTATGTCTGTTTTTCGATCAAGCATGCTGTTCCTCCCAACAGATGAACTACTGAAGCGCCTGCCCGACTGGGGCCAGCGCCGGATGCGGAGCTTCTTCTTCAAGCCCGATGTGGGTTAATTCCATCTCGCGCCCGCTCAGCACCTTTCGCGAAGGTCGCCCGCAATCGGGACAGCGCAGATTGGAAAACGAAATTGGAGACCGCGCCTCGCCGCAACTGTCGCAAAAAATCGTCAGAGGCACTTCTTCGATGTGCAGCTTGGCGCCTTCGCAAAGCGTGCCGCGCGTAGCCGGGCCGAAGCAGAAGTAGAGCGAGCGAGCAATGCCGCACATCGCACCCAGACGCACATGCATGTCGGTCACGCGGGCACCGCCATGTTTAGAGGCATGGTCGTGGGCGAGATCGATGAGGCTCGAGGCAATGGTCAGTTCATGCATGACGGCACCTCACGCGTGCAGTGTCTTGCGGATGAATTCCACCCGTGCCTGCAGATCTCGCGCCAGGTCCTGCAACTGCCGCTGCCGGGCGCGAAGGATCCATTGCCGCCATTCCGTCATGCCCGTGCCATCGCGTGCCGAAACGACAATGCTGTCGATCGTCGGGTTCACTTCACGAGCGCGCCGAATGCAGGCCGCTATGTCGAAATCGCAGTAGGGCGCCAGATCGGCCTTCGAGATGACCAGAAGGTCTGCCGCGGCGAACGCCTCGGGATACTTGACCGGCTTGTCGTCCCCTTCGGTCACCGAGAGAATGACCACCTTGTGGGTTTCACCAAGGTCGAAGCCGGCGGGACAGGCAAGATTGCCGACGTTTTCGATGAAAAGGATGCCGCCCTGCCGCAGCGAAAGCGATGTCAGGGCACGCTGGATCATATCGGCGTCGAGATGGCAGCCCTTGCCGGTATTGATCTGCACGGCCTGGGTATCCGTCGCCCGAATGCGATCGGCGTCGTTCGACGTCTCCTGATCGCCCTCGATCACCCAGGTTGGGAACGTTTCCTGCAGCCGCTGCAGCGTTTCGACCAGCAAGGTGGTCTTGCCCGCTCCTGGGCTGGCGATGAGATTGAGCGCGAGCACTCCATGCGAGCGGAGTTCGTCGCGCACTTCGTCGGCGAAAATGTTGTTTTTGGCCAGAATTTCCTGTTCGACCTGCACCAGCCGCTTCTGGCTGATTCCCGCCACATGTGTCGCGGCTGCTTCCCTGCCGAAATGCAGATCGCCGGTCGGTATGCCGCCTGTAGAAGTGTGATCATGCGGGTGGTCGTGATCATGATCATGGAAATCTCCGGCCCCGTGATCGTGATGATGATGCCCTTTATCATGATGATGGGTGCCGTTGTCGTGGTGATGATGGTGCGCATGTGGATGATGGTGGCGACCATGGCCTTGCGGCCCTGCATCGCTCTGTCCGTCAATGCGAACATTCTCAGGCCCGCAGCCGCATACCTGGCACATGGCTATCTCCTAGTCTTGATCGTCGTAGGGCGCTTGGCCGAAGGATTCCCGGCATATTGCAGCAGCCCCCAGATCACCTCCTTGAGGTAACTCATCGCCGCAGGAATAGATGTTCCGTGCGGCATGAAGCTGCCAAAGTAGATGCCGTCGATATTGCGTGAGATGAAGGCCGCCATTTCATCCGGATCGGGGCAGATGAACATGCCGGCGGCGACGCCCTTGCGGATGCAATCGGCGAGAACCCTCTTCTCGGACTCATAGAAGTCCTCGACGAAGCTATCGATGAATTTGGGGCCCGCATCCTTAGCACGACCTGCATTGACGAACATGATGCGCACCAAGCTGCGCAGCGTCTCCGACATCTCGACGTTGATATCCAGATAGGCGCTAAGCAACTCGGCTGGGCTTTCATGTCGCGCGACGACCTCGCCATAGTTGGTCATCAGCCGGTCAAGCGCATGAAGCACTGAAGACTGGTAAAGCGAATCTTTGTTCTTGAAGTAATAGTAGATAAGCGAGTGAGCAACGCCCAGTTTCTTTGCGATGAGCGGGATCGTGACGCTCTCGTAGTCTTCCTCGGCAAAACATTCGAGCGCGGCCTCCAGAAGCGACTCCGCGCGAACGCCAGGGTTGCGGTAAAAGCGGCTCTTGGCCCGCTTCACCGATTTCACACGATCCTCAAGATGAATGAGAGCGCTGGATTCCATTGATGAGCCCCTGGCGTTGAGCGCTGCCCGAAAGGCTTCCAGGCGGCGGCGTCGGTTCGGCGCCCGAAGGAAGATCGACCTTACGCTTCAGATGTTGAAGGCGACGTTGACTGACTGCGATGTCAATACTGAGGCTAGATGTGTTTGACATCAGTGTCAATACGCATTTCGAGGTGGGTGGGTACTTTCAGGCAAAAAACAACCGTCGCATTCCCCGCGTTTCTATCCTGCCGAGACCGGTGACGCGTCTGGCGTAGAGATGTAAGCAATTGTTCTATAACGATTTAAGCCCCGTTTGTTCGGGCAGGTTGTAGGTGGCTTTGCACATTCTCCCAGACCGTCGCGTTTTTTTCGCTGCAAGCCAGTGCCGTTTCCCGGCTATGTGCGGTCCGACTAAACGTTTTTACATCATTGTCAGGAAAAATGTTTGACACGAAAGTCAAACTGCCTCAACGTGAGAAGCGATGGGGACCTGGCTCGAACAGAGGCATGCCACATTCGAAACAACTGCGGGAATGGGGTCGTTCAGATAGGAGAACCCCGCTTGCGAGCTTACCGAACATCAGGCGGGCACATAGGCCGAGTTGACTTCGCCGAGGATGGCGCTGCGGCGGTTTCGATGTGCCTGGCACACAAGACACCCCGAGCCTTAGCTTTGAGCAACTTCAACGCTAAGGCGTCGGTATTCATTTAATCTTTGGAGGAGGATGAGATGACTATCGCTTCAGCAGACACAAACAATGAAATACGTAGGGAACTTGACAGGCGGCTGAATATCATAGCTGACCCAAACTACGAGGATCCGGCCCGCACCGATATATCGGGTCGGGAACTCGGAATTTGGTTCGCCGTAACGGCGGTTATCTTGGTCGGCGCGATCGCCATGTGGAGTGGAGGCAACTGATGGCCCCCACAACCAAGTTCACCGGCGCAAGCGCCGCCTTCGGCACACTTCCGGTACTGAAGGAGGAACGCGAACTCGGCTTCCTCGATCACTCCTGGATCAACATCGGCCTTGCCATCGCCACATGGGCTTTCCTGCTCGGCGGCAGTACAGCCCTTGTCGTCGGAGCAAGGGACGGGATCTATGCAATCATAATCGGCAATGTGATCGGCGTGTCGATCATGGCGGTCAGTGTCTGCATTTCGACCGGAAAATTCGGTATCGAGCAGTTCACGCTGATGCGCAGTGTCTTTGGCCCGACGGGCATTCTGATCCTCGTCGGGTTCTTCCTTGCCATTTACGGGGTCGGGTGGTCGGCGGTCTTGTCAATCATGTTTGGACGAGCGATCAGCGGCGTCGTGAACCAGGTCGGCGGCACGCAAATCGGTGAAAACGATCTTGGCGTGACGTTCTTCGCGATCCTGGCAATCTTGATCTCGTGGCTATTACTCTGGAAGGGGCCGACCGCCGTCAAATGGCTCAATCGGTTTGTCGGACCGGGAAAGCTTGTCCTGTGCTTCGGCATTCTGTTCCTAATTTTCAGCCACAAGAGCTGGAGTGATATCGCCAACGCCGCCCCACTTGCGCCGTTTGATGACAAGCGGATCAACTTCATGATCGCAGTTGAGTTCAATCTCGCCGCCGGTTTCGGCTGGTGGCCAGTGCTGGGCAATATTTCGCGTTTCACACGTACGCCCCGCGCGGCGCTTTGGCCCAATCTGTTCGGTATCTTCGCCGCAGCGGTTCTCGGCGAACTGGTCGGGTTGTTCGCGGCGCTGAGCCTGGGGTCACACGACCCGACCGCTTGGATGATTCCGCTCGGCGGAGCCGCTGTCGGGGTAACGGCTTTGCTTTTCGTCGGACTGGCGAACATCACTGCCATCGTCAGCATTTTCTACGGCATGTGCCTGGCGATGCGACAGGCCGGCGGGCGCTACTTCGAGGCGGTTCCATGGGGGTTGCTGACGGGAGCACTGTTTATCCCGGTGATCGTTATCGCCTTCTTTCCCGGCCAAATATACGACAATTTCTTCAAGTTTCTGGCTTGGACCGCACTCGGATTTGCACCGCTTTCCGGTGTGACGGCAGTCGACTACCTCATCTTGCGTCGCGGCCGGATCAAGCAGTGCGATGTCTTTAACGACCGTTCCGATTCCGACTACGCCTTCTTGCGCGGCATCAATCCAGCCTCGTTCCTGGCCTTGGTGGGGGGCGGTCTTGTGTACTACGCCCTGTTCGATCCGCAGTCGCTTGCCGCGCATGGGCTGTTCATTTGGGTCAGTGCATCCGTTCCCGCCTGTTTGGTGGCAGCAATACTGCACTACATCCTGACAAGGGCCATCGTGATGCCAGCTAGACTCGGCGGATATTAACTGATGTCGGGGTGATCTCGTCAGCAGTGGCCTCGCGCTCTCCGGGACCGCACATTGGATGTTCGACCGCAGCCTGATCAGCCGGAATGACGATCTCGAAACCCTCATCTCAAGCAAATGACATCGATGGAATCAGAGCGATCGTAAACCGAAGCGGGCCGTGCACTCGAGCCATCCCGGATCAGTAATCGGCCGCATCGGCATTTCCCGGCTTGGCACCGGGAGCATTGCTTCAAGCATTGAGCATCGGACAGACGCCCGCATGCTATGTGACTATGCCGCTTCCCACACTTGGCTCAGAATCCTCGCGGCTAGCGCTGCCTTGTCCTGCAGCAGGAAGCGGCCATAGTGATGCGCTATCATGTCTGGCGTATCCTAAATGGCGTAGCTCGCCTGCTCATAGGAACCGGTCTGCTTAAGGATATGGGTAGCCAGAACATCGCGGAGATTGTGCGGGCAGTGTGCGAGAAGACCGGGGATCGCCGCGGCCGGTATAGGGATTGTCGATGCCATATCGCCGAATGGTCAGGCGCAAGGCTTCGTAAAAGGTGTCATTGTCGTAAGAGGCGTCCCGGCTGGTGGTCTTCACGGTCTCGATGATGAAGGTGCCGGGGTCTTCCGCTCCTGCAAGAAGGACACGTCGATGCCGATCGATATAGGCCTGAAACCACAACCCAATGAGGGTGGTAGTTCCTCATGTCGGGAAAGGGAACAATCCCTCGTGTCGCTTGACACTGTGGGGAGTTCAACGCGTCGAAGGCGTTGCGGGCGAGGCGAGCCGTCTGCCGTTTGGCAAGCCGGAATGGGTGCTGCATGGCCAGGTTCTACGGGGCCCAAGCTGCCCTTACGGCATCACGAGACGTTTTGAAAATTCGCATGCACGCGCTAGTGTCTGTGCATCACGCCTTCGGGCACGGGACCGAAGGCGGGCCCGCCCGACCGTAAATTTGCTGCGGGCTCAACGAAAGGTACGGCGCCGAGCGCGCCGGGAGGAGAGCCACAATGCTGAAGTCGATGCTGAAGGCGACAGTGTTCGCCACAACCCTGGCCCTCAGCGCGGGGGCGCTGTACATGCCGGCCTTCGCCGAAGTGGTCTATAACCGCGGCAATTCCGCCGATCCGGAATCGCTTGATCCGCACAAGACCTCGACTGTCTACGAAGCCCATATCCTGCGTGATCTGTTCGAGGGTCTGGTCATGCAGGACAAAGATGCCAACCTCATTCCGGGTGCCGCCGAAAGCTGGACGGTTTCGGACGACGGCAAGGTCTACACTTTCAAGTTGCGCAAGGACGCCGTCTGGTCGGACGGCAGCCCGGTGACGGCCGATGATTTCGTCTATGCCTTTCGCCGGCTGGAAAACCCGGCAACGGGTGCCGAATACGCCTCCATGCTCTATGTCGTGAAGAACGGCGAGGCCGTGAATACCGGCAAGGCCAAGCCGGAGGAACTCGGCGTCAGGGCGGTCGATCCCACAACTTTCGAGGTGACGCTGAATGCTCCGACCCCGTATTTTCTGGAGATGCTGACCCATCAGTCGACCTTTCCGGTCAACAAGGCCTCGATCGACAAGCTTGGAGCCGACTGGATCAAGCCCGGAAATCTGGTGTCCAATGGCGCCTACACGCTGGCTGAATTCGTGCCCAACGATCACATCAGGCTGGTGAAGAACCCGAAATTCCACGATGCCGCGAACGTCAAGATCGACGTGGTCAACTACATCCCGACCGAGGACCGCTCTACCGCCATCAAGCGTTTCGAAGCCGGCGAGCTTGACAGCAATGACGACATTCCGACCGAGCAGATGGCGGACCTAAAGGCCAAGTTCGGCGATCAGCTCCGCATCGGTCCCTATCTCGGCACCTATTATTACGCGATCAAGACCGACAAGGAGCCATGGTCGGACCAGAAGCTGCGCCGCGCTGTCTCCATGGCGATCGACCGCGACTTTCTCGCCGAGAAGGTCTGGCAGAACTCCATGTTGCCCGGCTACTCGATGGTGCCTCCGGGGATCGAAGGCTACAACTCGGCAATTGCCGACTTCGCCGAGATGTCGCAGATCGATCGCGAGGACGAGGCCAAGAAGATCCTCGAAGAGCTCGGCTATACGCCTGAAAAGCCGCTGAAGATGGAGATCCGCTACAACACGTCCGAGAACCACAAGAACACGGCGGTCGCTATCCAGGAGCAACTGAAGCCGCTCGGCGTCGAGGTGACGCTGCTCAACACCGACACCAAGACGCACTACGGTCACCTGGAACAGAAGGGCGACTATGATGTCGCGCGCGCCGGCTGGATAGCCGACTATAAGGACCCGGAAAGCTTCCTCGGCATCTCCCGCAAGGCCTCAGGCAATAACTACTCCAATTTCAACAACCCGAAATTCGAGGGGCTGATGGACAAGGCTGCCGCCGCCGGCGGCAACCCTGAGGAGCGCATGAAGCTTCTCTCGGACGCCGAGCGCGTGCTGATCGATGACGTCGGCCAGATTCCGCTGCTTTACTACAGCTACAAGAACCTGATCTCGCCGAAGCTCGAGGGCTTCGTGCCGAACATCATGGATATCCATCCGACACGCTTCATCAGCAAGAAGTGATACTTGCCTGTGATCCCGCCGCCCCGTCGGGGGCGGCGTTCCGGCTTGTTGCTAGGGGCTCGGGGGCATGTTGCATTATGTGATCAGGCGGCTCTTCACCGCCATTCCGACGCTGTTCGTGATCATCGCGCTGGCGTTTTTCCTGATGCGCGTTGCCCCCGGCGGGCCGTTCAACCAGGAACGGGGCCTTTCGCCCGAGGTGAAGGCCAATCTCGAAAAGGCATATGGCCTTGACGAGCCGCTCTGGCGGCAATTTCTCACCTATCTTAACAACCTGCTGCATGGCGATTTCGGCCCCAGCTACAATTTGCCGGATTTCACCGTGGGTGAGCTGTTCGCCAATGGCTTACCGATATCGGTGCAGCTTGGCGCTTCGGCACTGGTCCTCGCGCTGGTCGTCGGCGGCGCGCTCGGCATCATCGCCGCTCTCAACCAGAACAGGCTCGGCGACTATCTGGTGATCGCCACCGCCACCGCCGGCAGCACGATTCCCACTTTCGTGATCGCGCCGGTGATCCAGCTTCTGTTCGGCCTGACCTGGAAGCTGCTGCCGATCGGTGGCTGGGGCGAAGGCGCGCTGCTCAACAAGGTCGGTCCGGTACTGACGCTTTCCTTACCGCAGATCGCCATCGTGGCGCGCCTGATGCGTGGCTCGATGATTGAAGCGCTGCGCTCGCACCACATCCGCACCGCCAGGGCATTGGGTTTATCGAACTGGTCAGTGGTCGTTCGCCACGCATTGCGCGGCGCGCTGCTGCCCGTCATCTCCTATGCCGGACCTGCCGCGGCTGCCCTGCTGACAGGTTCTGTCATCGTCGAGACGATCTTCTCCATTCCCGGCGTCGGGCGCTATTTCGTCGATGCGGCGCTTAACCGCGACTACACGCTGGTGATGGGCACGGTGGTGGTGATCGCCATCTTCACCATCGTCTTCAACCTGATCGTCGACATCCTCTACGCCTTTGTCGATCCGAGGGTTCGTTATGACTGACCTCTCCGCCCCGGTTGAGGATGGGAGCGCTGGCCGCTCGCTTTGGGGCGACGCCTGGGCAAGGCTCAATGCCAACCGCGCGGCGATGGCGAGCCTTCTTTATCTCGCGCTGATGGCAATCGTCTGCATTGTCGGACCCTACTTCGTGCCGCACCAGTTCACCACGATCTACTCCGATTATGTGCGCACGCCGCCGAGCTTCTCCGCCTATCCCCAGACGCAGATGATCGAGAAGGCACTCAACGAAGCGGTGAGGCGGATGCGCCTCGACGTTGCCGAATGGGGTCAGGAGGGGGAGCGCATCTATGTCACGCTTACCTCATCGAGGACGATCGACGAGCGCAACCTGCGCTACCTCGAGCGCTCCGATACGTTCAACGACGCCAAGATCGAGCAGACGTCGCCGGACGGATCGCGCATGGTGATGAGTGCCTCGGTCAAACAGCACTATTTCCTGTTCGGTACCGATAATGTCGGGCGCGATCTGTTGTCGCGCACGCTGATAGCGGGCCGCGTGTCGCTGGCGATCGGGCTGCTTGCCGGCATAGTGGCCGTCGCCATCGGCGTGCTCTACGGCGCGACCGCCGGTTTCGTTGGCGGCAGGACCGACGAGGTGATGATGCGCGTCGTCGACGTCCTGTATTCGCTGCCTTTCATCTTCTTCGTCATCATGCTCGTCGTCTTCTTCGGGCGGAACTTCGTGCTGATGTTTCTCGCCGTCGGCGCGGTGCTGTGGCTCGACATGGCCCGCATCGTGCGCGGCCAGGCCCTGTCGATCCGCCGTCAGGAATACGTATCGGCCGCCGAGGCGTTGGGGGTCAGCGCGCGCGGCATCCTGCTGCGCCATGTGATCCCGAACCTGCTCGGCCCGGTCGTCATCTACATGACCCTGCTCGTGCCGCACGTCGTCATCCTGGAAAGCTTCCTATCCTTTCTCGGCCTCGGCGTGCAGGAGCCGATGACGAGTTGGGGCGTGCTGATCTCGGCCGGCGCCAAGAACATCGGCACGGCCAATTGGTTGCTCTTTTTCCCGGCGTTCTTCCTGGTCTCGACGCTGTTTGCGCTGAACTTCGTCGGTGATGGCCTGCGCGATGCGCTAGATCCGAAGGATCGATAGATGGCCAAACAAGAGACCATTCTTTCGGTGAAGGACTTGAAAGTCCGCTTTCGCACGCTCGATGGCGTGATCGAGGCAGTGAACGGCGTCAACGTCACCGTGAAGGCCGGAGAGACAATCGCGATCGTTGGCGAATCCGGCTCGGGTAAGAGCCAGACAATGATGGCTGCGATGCGGCTCCTCGCCTCAAATGGCGAGGCGAGCGGGACCGTGGACTACCGGGGACGCAATCTCCTTACACTCCCCAAGTCCGACCTCAACCGCATTCGTGGCCGCAAGATCGGCATGATCTTCCAGGAGCCGATGACCTCGCTTGATCCGCTCTACACCATCGGCAGCCAGTTGATGGAGCCGATCCGGCGCCACCAGGGCCTGAGCGCCGCAAAGGCTAGGATCGAGGCGCTGCGGCTTCTGCATCTGGTGCGCATCCGCGATCCCGAGCAACGGATGAGATCCTATCCACACGAAATGTCGGGCGGGCAGCGGCAGCGCGTGATGATCGCCATGGCGCTCGCCAACGATCCCGACATCCTGATCGCCGACGAACCGACGACAGCACTGGATGTGACCATCCAGGCGCAAATTCTTACGCTGCTGGTCGACCTGCAACGCCAGTTCGGCATGGCGATCGTCTTCATAACACACGATCTCGGCATCGTGCGGCGCCTGGCCGACCGGGTCTATGTCATGCGCCAGGGCGAGGTGGTGGAGGAGGGCGAAACGGAGGCGATGTTCGCCGCTCCGCAGCACCCGTACACGAAAATGCTGCTCGCGGCCGAACCCACCGGCAGCAAGGCGCCGCCGCCCGCGGATGCGCCAGTTCTGCTGGAAGGACGCAATGTCGAGGTCGTGTTCCGGATCGGCGGCGGATTTCTGGTCCGCGACCCACTCCTGTTGCGCGCGGTGGACCGCATCTCCATCCGGCTGAAGCGCAGTCAGACCATCGGTATCGTCGGCGAGTCGGGGTCGGGCAAGTCGACCCTCGGCCGTGCTCTGCTAAGGCTCCTGCCGAGCGGAGGCGCGATCCATTTCGCCGATCGGGACATTTCGGAAGCCGACCGGCAGGCCATGCGACCGCTGCGGCGCGAATTGCAGCTGGTCTTCCAGGATCCGTTCGGCTCTTTGTCGCCGCGCATGACGGTCGGCCAGATCGTCACGGAAGGCTTGCTGGTTCATGAGGCGGGCCTCTCCTCGGCCCAGCGTGACCGGCGCGCTGTCGAGGCGCTGGTGGAAGTGGGGCTCGATCCCAATTCGCGCAACCGCTATCCGCACGAATTCTCAGGCGGGCAGCGCCAGCGCATCGCCATCGCGCGCGCCATGATCCTGAAGCCCAAGGTGGTCGTGCTGGACGAGCCGACATCGGCGCTCGATCGCTCCGTGCAAAAGCAAATCGTGGAGCTGCTGCGTAAATTGCAGGCCGACCATGCCCTGTCATACCTGTTCATCAGTCATGATCTTGCCGTGGTGCGGGCGATAGCCGACTACATCATTGTGATGAAGGAAGGCCGTATCGTAGAGGAAGGGCCAACTGTGGCGATTTTCGATGCCCCGCGGAACGCCTACACGCAGGCGCTGATGGCTGCTGCGCTCAAGCAGACCCGATTTCGGACCGGCGCCGACATCTATCCGGATGGTTGAAGGCGGGTGTGCGGTAATGCAGATATTCCCTCCGGCGATTGTCGGCGCTCGCCCGCCTTTTACGGAGCCCGCCGCGCCTGAACGAAATTTGATTCGGCTCAACGCTCACCGCGATTCCGGATTGTCGTCCGAAGAGTTGATCGGGATCTCCACAAGCGCCCTGGCGCGCGACAGGCTGTCGGCGAAGCTGGCCGGACAGGTAGGGAGCCGTGCGGAAGCTTAGCGGGTCCTGGAGAATGCGCTCGTCATCCGCCTGCGACAGATAGCTGCCTTCAAGCAGAGATCGCAGTTCGGCGGTCGAGTTCAGATGACTCGGGAAAAGCCGGAACGCGGCGATATCTTCGAGGAGCGGAGAGACGTTGCCGTTCAGTCCTTCGAGGCTGAGCGCATGCCTGCCAGCGCGGCTGTAACAGGCACCCTCCAACAGTTCGATGCCGAACGGGAAGAATTTCCCGCAGTCGTACAACTGTCGGCAATCGAGCGAAGTCAAACGCCAAGGGCTGCGGCCGTCATGCGGTGAGCAGAGAGACATGGGCACTTACGACACGCCATCCCTCGACCAAACGTACCCAAGTTTGACTCTGGCGTCCGACGCGAGGTTCTCCCTCGCGTCGGAACTCCAGATTCGCAACCGCGAAATCCGCGCCAAGGTCGTTATTTCCAATCGCTGTATAGAGCGATTGAGGCCTTTGCTCGGGCGAGATTTTCTGAATGCGTCGATATCATCCTTGCCGTAAAGGCATTCGGTGACGCCGTAGCGGACCGTACGAGCGCTTGACCAAAAAAGCTCATCAAGCACCGCCAGATTATTACCGGTCAGCGCGGCCTCATAGCGCAAGACAGCGGCCCTGACCTCCGTCTCGATCTCTGGTCTGTTGATCGCTGGTTCGGTCATTTCGGACGGTATATTAGTCATGCAATCTCCAGGCCGTCACGTGAGTGTTCACCGCAAATTTTTTTGGCGAGATCAAGCAGAGCCAGATCAGTTCCCCTACCACCAATCAACGACAGGCCGATCGGCAATCCGTTGAGTTCGACCATCGGCAGCGAGATTTGCGGCAATCCTCCCAGTCCAGCAACACAAAGAAGATTCATCGCCTGGTGGCGGTAGATCGTCTCGAGTTCCTCATTTTTCGAGGCGAGATAGGGTGCGCTGCGCGGCGCGGTCGGAAGTATCAAAGCTGTGCCAACCGGCAGCAGCGTCCATAGGCGTTCCGTGATGTTAACTCGCTGTTTCCGGGCCGCGTCGACAGCCGTGGGGTCAAGGGTTGCCGCGGAAGTGAAGCGTTCTCTTATCCCCGGGCCGAACATCGGGCGAACTTTTTCAATCCATTCACCCAGAGACCCCCAAATCTCTGCTGCCTGAAGGGTGCGGAAAGTCTCAGACCAGCGATCAAGGCCATTCTCGGCCAACGTCACTCTTTTCGCCGGCCCGGCCACGGTCTCTACGAGAGCAACTGCCCCAAGCAGCGCCTCCTGTACTTCTGGAGCGAGGTCAGCTAGGGCGTCCGTGGCCAGCAGAAGAGTGCGAATTTCCTGCTTGGGCGCTTCTTTTCCGAGGAGAATTCGCCCAACCCGGTCAAACAAACCGATGTCACGCGCGAACCAGCCAGCGCAATCGAAGCTCGGAGCGAACGGAATAGCTCCTTCAAGAGAGATCCGGCCGTGGGTCGGACGCATGCCGAACAGTCCGCAATAACTTGCGGGGATGCGGACGGAGCCGCCACAGTCGGAGCCTAAAGCAAAGTCGACGAGGCCGCCTCCTACCGCCGACGCCGAGCCGCTGGATGAGCCGCCTGGAATGCGAGTGGCGTCGCGCGGATTGATCGGCGTGCCGTAGTGATAATTTTCACCAGTGAGGGAATATGCCAGTTCGTCGGTGACTGTCTTCCCCACCATGGTCGCTCCAGCATCCAGCAGTTGCTGCACGGCGACCGCCGTGACGGCTTCGGCGCCGTGCGTCCGCAACCAATCGGGATGACCGAAGCCAGTAACGCCGCCCTTGACGTGGAAGACATCCTTGACCGCGAAAGTGAGGCCGGAGAGAGGTCCCGACCCCGTGCTTTCGACGAAGATATGATCGACAGTGGCTGCCGCCTTGGCAGCTTCCTTCTCCTCACTGCTTCCCACTTGCACTGTGGGCTGCGCAAAATGAATGCCGACGGAAATGCATTGATGCTGACTGCAAATTGTCGAAGAAACCGCAAACAGACGATGCTTCGCAGAAAGCGACCAATGACCGGCAACTCACATTAAATAGGCCGCTAAAATTGCATCGTCAGTCCGAGGATCGGACCCTGCTGAACGATGTCGAAGACGAAGCTGCCCTTTTCGTAATCGACGCCGAGGGCACGATAACCGACCAGGGCCGAAAAACGGTCGCTGATGTGATAGCCGACTGCACCGGCAACGTCCCAGTCTACGTCGGCGGCGCCCGCGCCCACGAATGACCAGCCGGTCAGAAACAGCTTGGGTGTAAGGGAATAATTCAGTCGCAAGCCGGCCATGGCATCGACCCAAGTGGCTCCGTCGTGGAATGTCTGGTCATCAAGGATACCGCCGCTTATTGCGATATCGGTATCGACGGACCAGAGCCGTGCTCCGCCAATTACGTCCAACCGGAGCGGGTCGCTGTCCACGACAGCATAGCCGGCGCCGAGGAAGCCGGTAAACGTCTCGGATGAAACCGCGACCTTCGAAGCCACGATTCCGCGCGACGTACCTCGATCGGAGGCCATTTTGGTGTAGATCAGGTCCCCGACGATGCTGAATGGACCGTTGCGGGCTTCGCCGAGAACCATCCCGCCAAATTTCAGGTCATCAAAGATGTCGCTGAAGCTGCGGTCGATGCTGACCGTCGGGCTGCCGAACTGCGCGACGTTGCCGGAAATGCCAGCCATCCAGAAATAGGGTGCTGCCGTTACCGTCCATCCCTGCGCTGCGACTGGTTGGTTTTCGGGCACCACGGGGTTGTTCATGTCGGCCGCGATCGAGGAACCGGTTAGGGCAAGGGTAAGAGCCGATACGGGTCCAATAACCTTCATCTCTTGTCTCCAGAGCATGGTGCCGGGCAGTCCGGGTGTTGACTTGGGAATCGTTGTTTCCAAACCCGCGGCCTTCAGGCAGTACGTTACTGTTACAAGATCATCGGTCGGCCACGGTGGTCGCAGCGCGCGGATATGGCTTCAAGGCGCTATTGGCGGTCGAAGGCTTCCTTGCACAGGGCAACTACCTCGCATTCGATCTCCGCGCAGATTTGCTCGTAGTCTCGAATAATCACAGTGGAAGCTTTCTCTTTTCGCAGCCGGTCGAGCGTCGTCGTTGCGTCCTCGAAAGCGGTACAAAGGGCGCAAATTTCGCCGTTGCTGACCAAGACCTCGATTTGACGACGAAGCGCCGGTAACCTCAGCATCAGCCTTTTGGCTCCCCTTTCGGCCTGTTCCTCGTCGGTCGGCATCTCACAATTCCGTCCAATCAAGACGGCGGCGAATTCAGAGATCCTCTGGCTCGCTGCCCGTCGGCCTGTCGCTATTGGGACGCCGGGAAAATCACGGTCCAATCCTTTTTCATGCTCACCACCGGCCAGCCCTTCGCCTGTGCTTCGTCCAATCCCTTGTCGAGCTTCGCCAGCCGGTCCGCACGGTCGTAGGAATACTCGCGTTCGGCATCATCGTGGCGGATATAGACGGCCAGCCTCGGACCTTCGCCGGCCATCGTGTATTCGATCATTTGCAGGTCGCCATCGGAATTGCCGATCGCCATCAAGGGGCGGTGGCCGATGAAACGGTTGATGCCGACCGGCTTGCCTGGCCCGTCGTCGACGAATTCCATTTGCGGCTGCTTGATCAGTTCCGGCTCTCCGCCGCTGCCATATCGGTATTCCACCTTGCCGGAGGAGCCGATGACCTGTTCCGGCGGAATGCCGTAGACTTCCTTAGCGAAGACCCGCATGAACTCGACGCCGCCGCCGGATACGATGAATGTCTTGAAACCGTGCGCGCGAAGATAATCCAGAAGCTCAAGTTGCGGTTGGTAGACAAGCTTTGTGTAGGGAACATGCCGCTGCGGATGTTCGGCCGATGTGATCCAGTTGGAAACGGATTGCGCGAACGCGTCGGTCGTCATGCCGGCATGGGTGGTGGCCATAATCTGGGCCATTGCTTTCTTCCCCATGCCGGCGAGGATCTTCAGATCGCCGTTCAGGACGGATTTGAAGGGCTCCTCGTTGTTCCATTCCGGATGCTCGGGAGCCATTCTCCTGATCTCGTCCAGAGCGAACAGGAATTGAAACGGTACCGGTTTTTCGGCCCAGAGCGTCCCGTCATTGTCGAAAACGGCGATCCGCTCGGCCGGCGGGACGAACTCGGAGGAGCCTTCCGATGTCACGCGCGTGACGAAATCGATGATTGCCTGTTTTGCGGCGCTCTGATTCCATGAAGGCAGCGGCTGCGCGAAAGCGGCCGGCGCGAAGAACAGGCAAAGGAGGATGCCGCCAGCGACTGCCGCCGCTCTAGCAGGATTACAGTTCCTGGCAAAGGTTTCTCTAAATGTTCTGTTCATCTTGTTCGGCTTTCAAGGGCGATGACACGGCATCGGCCTGGACACCTCTGCGCCTGATGCAGCGGAAACCGATATGTGTCGTCGACGTATCCTCGGGTTGAGCATGGCGCGCCGCCGGCCGATATCGCCGGCAATAGTTGGGTGCGCAAAGATGTGATCCTCCCTTCAGCACGCGCCTTGGTATGCGGATGGCTGGTTGCCTTGGATCGCAGCTTTCGGTCCGGTCTTCGCGGCGGGGATTTTTCGGGACGCAGCACGGTTTTGCAGCCGGAACCGGGTGGGTTTGACTCCAGTAATCGCTCGTCCATTCCCAGACATTTCCGATCATGTCGTAGAGGCCATAGCCGTTGGCGGGAAAGCTTCCGATGGGCGAAGTACGTGCAAAACCGTCGATCAACGTGTTCCGGATCGGGAATGATCCGTGCCATGTGTTGGCCATCGGCTGGCCCTTGGGCATGAACTCGTCGCCCCAGGCATATTCTGCTCCTTCGAGACCTCCGCGCGCCGCCAGTTCCCATTCGGCTTCCGTCGGCAGGTCCTTGCCAATCCAAGCGGCGTAGGCGCGGGCATCCTCATAAGCCACCTGCACCACGGGGTGATCGGCCTCTGCCAGGAAAGTTCCTTTCGGGCCGTAGGGATTCTTCCAATCGGCACCAAATGTGAAGTGCCACCATTGGCTCATGTCGCGGCCTCTGGGCAGTGAACGCGGCGGCTCGAAGACCAGCGCTCCCGGATTCAGCATATGAGGCAGGGCGCCGGGATAATCCTTGGGGTCAGGCGCTCTTTCGGCCATGGTGACATAGCCGGTCGCGGCAACGAACATTGCGAATTGCCGGTTGGTTACCGGTGCGGCATCCATCCAGAAGCCATCCACGGTGACGGGATGCGCGGGGCGCTCCTCCGGATAATGTTCGTCCGATCCCATGACGAAAGTTGCGCCCGGAACGAAGACTTCGTTGTTGTCTTCACAAGGCCTTCCTTGCGCCTGTTCAACGCGGTCCATCATCGCTTGTCCCGGTCGTGATCGCCATCGTGTCAGTAGGGACCCGGACCACCTCCCGAACGAAGTACTTTACCGTAACAAGTCCATCGCTCCGGGCGTGGGAGCACTGGCAGTCGCTCCGGCAGGCGCATGCGAAAAAAGCGGGGCCGCTATGTCGCTAAACCCGCGCCGCTCGCGGGGACTTACTATGCCTGTTGTTACAGTTACGTACTCCAACCGGCGGTTCAGAGTGGGATTGTGCATCGGTGCCAGGCCGGCAAGGCGCGGGCGGCGGAAGCTCGCGCAGGATCGATAACGTCTGGTCGCCGCCCCCGCAGCATCAGCAGTTGCGACTGGGGCGCATGGGTGGAGGCTGCCGGCCCCTTTCTGGCAGTCGGGAACGACGAGGACACATGCCATGAACGTAGCCAGGAAGCTGTGGATCACGCTGTCGTCTGCCGTGTTTATCGCGGCGAGCGCTCCGGTGATCGCGCAGGAACAACAGCCCAACATCGTGGTCATCATGGGCGACGACATCGGCATGTGGAATATCGGCGCCTATCATCGCGGGATGATGGCCGGCAAGACGCCCAATATCGACAAACTTGCCGACGAGGGCATGATTTTCACTGATTACTATGCGGAAGCCAGCTGCACGGCGGGTCGTTCGGCCTTCATAACCGGCGAGCTTCCGGTGCGCACAGGCATGACGACGGTGGGCCAGGCGGGCGCCTCTACCGGATTGCCGGCGGAAGCGGTGACAATGGCCGAAGTGCTCAAGGACATGGGTTACACGACCGGGCAATTCGGCAAGAACCATCTGGGCGACCTGAACGAGTTTCTTCCCACCGTCCACGGTTTCGATGAGTTCTTCGGCTATCTCTATCATCTCGACGCGATGGAAGACCCCTGTCAGCCGACCTACCCGAAGGCGCTGAAGGAGCGGATCGGGCCGCGCAACATGATCCACAGCTGGGCCACCGACACGGATGATCCCACCGAACAGCCGCGCTGGGGCAAGATCGGAAAGCAGAAGATCGAGGACGCGGGCGAGCTATGCGCCGAACGCATGGAAACCGTCGACGACGAGATCCTGGAGCATACGCTGAAATTCATCGACAAGGCGCAGGAAGAAGACAAGCCATTCCTGGTTTGGCTCAATCCGACACGCATGCACATCGTGACGCATCTATCGCCGAAATATGACGCGATGCGCAATGCTGAGAATGGCTGGTCGATCCAGGAAGCCGGGATGGCCCAACTCGACGACATGGTCGGCTCGGTGATGCAGAAGCTTGATGAGATCGGCGAGGCCGACAACACGATCATCGTCTTCACCACCGACAACGGCACCGAGCTCTTCACCTGGCCTGATGGCGGCATGACGCCCTTCGCCCAGAGCAAAGGCACGGTAATGGAAGGCGGCTTCCGCGTGCCGACGGTCGTCCGGTGGCCGGGCAAGATCCCCGCCGGAAAGGTCGAGAACGGCATCATGTCGGGGCTCGACTGGTTCCCGACTTTCGTAGCCGCGGCCGGCAATGCCGATATCGTGGACGAGCTGAAGTCTGGAAAGAAGATAGGCGAACGCACCTACAAGGTCCATCTCGACGGCTATAACCAGCTCGACATGTTGACTGGCAAGGCAGAGTCGAACCGTGAGGAGGTCTGGTATTTCGGCGAGAGCCGCCTCGGCGCCCTGCGGATCGGTGACTACAAATACCGCTTCATCGAACAGCCGGAGGGCTGGCTTGGCGGCAAGACCTCGCTATCGGCACCCTACATCACCAACCTGCGGCTCGATCCGTTCGAGCGCGCTGGTTGGCCCAGCAACGGAACCAGTGAAGGCTCCTTGCAGTATTTCGAATGGTTCAGATACGAGTTCTGGCGGTTCGTTTTCGTGCAGGCGAAGGTCGCGGACCTCGCTAAGTCGGCGATTGAATTCCCGCCGATGCAAAGGGGCGCGAGCTTCAACCTGGATGCGATAAGGGCCCAGATTGCGGCCGCCCAGGCGGGTATGGCGCAATAGCCGCTGAGGTGACGACCCTTTGGCAGGCGGCCGTTCCTGCCTGCCATGAGGGCCGAGCGGGAACAATCGGTGTCACTGTCCGTCCTATTTTCACGAGAAGACATGCGTGCCATAAACGCCTTCATCAACCGAACCGTAAAATGGTTCCTGATCCTGTTCGGGCTGGTCACATGCGCGACGCTGCCGCTGGCGCTCGATATAGGCACGATCAGTCCTCTGCTTGGCGGCTTCGTCGATTATACACCCTCCAGCGTCCCCGCTCTGCGGCATTGGGGGCTCATGGTGTTTTGCATAGGCGTTCTGATGGTGATCGCCGCATTCCGTCCATGGCTGCGCTTTGAAACGATGCTTTTCAGCACGGTTGAAAAAGCCTTCATTGTCTATCTTTTTCTCACCAGCCTCGGCGAGCCGTGGGTAGCAGGTTATTTTCCACTCTTTCTCGTGGATGCGACGATCGTCGCTTACAGCATCGTCTATTTCATAAGCGAACGCGGCAGACCGAGGCGATGGGCAGCGGCAGATGGCACGCCCCCCGCATAGGCCGGGGGTGAGAGGCGTCCTCCGTGTTGACGGGCAAAGCGGTCGCCGTCAGTTGAAGGGAAGATGGCGCAGCAGGCGCCTTGTAGGCGTGCGCCCGAGCCTGATCGGCTCCAATCTTTCGCCGAACGATACGACGGAACGCCCACCCTCATGTGCCGAGATGTTCTGGACATGATCGAGATTGAATAAAAGCGAACGGCTGACGCGCACGAATGGCGGCTCGGGAAGCTCGGTTTCGAAGCTTCGAAGCAGGCGGCACACAAAAAAATGATTATGGCCGTCGGCCATCATGATGCGCGTGAAGTCACCTTCGGCCATCAGAAGCGCGATCTTGTCGACCGGTACGATGGCCGAGCGGCCTGGCAGTCTGATGTGGCGGCGTTGCGGGTGGTTCGAACGGGCTGCATCCTCTGTGCCAACTTGTTTTTGATGCCGCCGTAATCGATCCAGAGTGACCGAGAGGCGGTCCTCATCCACCGGTTTCAAGAGGTAGTCGAGGGCCGCGACATCGAATGCCTCCGGTGCGTACCCGCTGTGTCCCGTAACGAAGACGATGGCCGGTCTCGGATCGAGCTGACTCAAAAGATCAAAGCCACGGCCGTCACCGAGCTCGATGTCCAGGAAGATGGCGTCCGGTTTGAGCGCATCGGCCAACTGGCGCGCGCTGGCGATCGAATCCGCTTCGCCGACGACCTCGATGTCCGCGCTCGCGCTTATGATGCGTTTCAGGCCACGGCGTGCGCGGGGTTCGTCGTCCACCAGCATCAGGCGAAGCATGCGCTTCCCCATAGCGTCAGCCGCACAACCACGTCATCCCCTGCCTGGTTGACGGTCAACCTATGACGGTCTGGGTAATGCAGTTCCAGCCGGCGGCGGGTATTGGCGAGGCCAACAGCCGGCCGGTCGCGGCTACGTCGCTCCAACTGGCCGGAGTTGCGGATTTCCAGGGCGAGCTGCTCGTTGCGCCGTCCAGCTGTAATCGCGATCGCAAGATTCCCGTCAGCGGTAGCAAGACCGTGTTTGACTGCGTTTTCGACAAGCGGTTGCAGAATGAGATGGGGAACCCACGCATCCTCGACGTTTGGCTCGATATCAAATCGATAATCCAGCCGGCTTTCAAACCGCAGTTCTTGGATGCGCAAATAGTTGCGCATTGCCTCCAGTTCTTCGGCCAGCGGACACAATCGCTGGCCGTGGTGCGCGAGCGAATAGCGCAGATAGGCTGCCACACGCTTTGTCATCTCAAGCGCCGTATCGGGCGATTCAGGGATCTCCATGGCCACGACATTCAAGGCATTGAACAGGAAATGCGAATCCAGTTGCGAGCGCAACCGGTTCAGTTCGGCGCGAAGAGCGACTTCCCGCGCCTGGCCGCGTTGGAAACGCGCCGTGCGGGCGTCAGCCTCGGCGTTGATCCATAGATAGGCAAGCGACCATCCCATGAACACCAGCGTATAGTAGACGGCGGGAACGACGAGCTTGCCGGTAACCAGGCCAGGGTTGTTTTGCGGCAGCAGCGCCATTTTGATCGTATCGGCAACCAGCATCTGGCCCAGCCCGGCCACAACGGACAATACCAAAGCCACCGCAACGATCGTAAGGGTCACGCCATGTCTGATCCGATCCCGGAAGATCCAGTGGGCAAGCGCGGTCAGCGAAAATCCGAGGGGTTCGAGAACAGCAGTCAGGGCCAGTGCAAGCGGGACGTCCTGGAAGGCGACGATACGGCTGACGAAGCCGAATACAGCGCCGAAAAGCCAGCCGGCGGTTTGCGCGCGCCAGAACGATCCCAATGTTCGTTCCAGGGCCGTATTGGGAACGGCGATGGCTTCGTGCGTGAAATCCCGATTGGACGGGTTGCCGGCCGTAGCCAAATGCAACCCCTGCTGATCGGGTTTGGCAAGGACGCTCATTGGTACCCCCCAAATGCGCGGCTGCGCTCCAAACAGCCGCTTCGTCGACTCAATCGACCCCCTCGTCGAATAGGGTATGTCGGCACCCCGCGTCCCATGCCATCGTTCGGACGGGACCTGCGCAGGCAATGCCTAGCACGGTACCAGCCGGTTGACCAAATGCGGGCGGGGGCGATTCGTACATGTTTTGGGAGCAGGACGCGTCGAGCCGGCTTCACCTGCGCCTTGTGGGAATCGGGAAAGGGTCGGCACGCGCGCAGATGGCTGCTGAAGAAGCGCGTTTGTCCTTCGGCGGTGGACCGGAGGAGCCGCCGGTTTCCGCAGAGGAAGCATCGGCGGAGCTGGAGCGGATACTGACCGATCCCAAGTTCCGCTCATCCGAGCGCAATAAGCGCTTCCTGCGCTACGTCACGGAAAAGCTGCTCGAGGGTGAAGGCGACAAGATCAAGGCCTATTCTGTCGCCGTAGACGTATTTGGCCGCCCAGAAGATTTCGATCCTTTGATCGACCCCATCGTGCGCATAGAAGCGATGCGACTGCGCTCCTCGCTGGCGCATTATTACGAAGTCCACGGACAGGGTAACCTGCTTCGCATCGATCTGCCGAAGGGCGGCTACGTGCCCGTGTTCAGCCGGCGATCCCGAACGGAAGACGTAACCCAAGCCGCTGTCGATACGGCCGCTGTCGCCGACGTTCCGGATGCCAGCTCCGGGAATGAGCAATCGCAAGGATCGAAGCTTTTTTTGGGGCTTTCGACCGGTTTGGTCGTAAGCGGGATCCTGCTTGCGGGATTTGCCTTATCGCAGTTCGTGACCCCGGGGGAAGGCGCAATTTCAGAAAGGCCTCGGGCCTTTTTGAACGTCACTGTGAACGGTGACCAATCCACGCAATCCGCGCGCGATTTCAAGGAGGCGCTGCTTGTCGCCGTGTCCCAGTTCCAGACCGTCAGGATCGTAAACAAGCCGGAGGACCAGGTTCTGGCTGGCAATGCGCAGATGGTGCCGTCACTACCTGGCGCGTACGAGTCGGCTTACCAGATCGACGTGGACTATCGCCCGCACTCGCCACAGCGTTCGCTTTGGTGGCAGGTCATCGATCGCGATGGCAGCGAAGTCCTCATGTCGCGCGTCGTGTCGATTCAGGAGGAAGCGGAAGATCAGGGCTTGATAGTGGCGCGGCTGGCAAACCGCCTTGCCGGCCCGCGCGGGACGATCAGCAATACCGAGTTGCGCAAGGATTATGCCGCGCCGACATTGGGCTATGGGTGCGTCCTGCGCGCCTATCGGGCGCTTCACGCGTCTGATCCGGCAATGCTGCAGACGGCGAGAAGCTGTCTGGAGAAAACAATCGAGGCTCGTCCAGGCGATGCCGCCGCCCATGCGGCCCTTTCCCGGGTGTTGCCGGCGCTCAATCCGCTACAGCCTTCCCAAGAGGTCGCCAGACGCGCGCTGAGCCTGGCCAACACGGCCACTGTCCTTGCACCCGGCGCGGTTGCCGGCGTTCGGGCGCAAATGGAAGCGCTGTTCCATCTGGGCCACACCGATGCTGCCATCAAGGCCGGTCGACGCGCAACAGTGCTGAACCCGAGCGACCACGAGACCATTGCGGCCTTTGCCGGAGTTCTTGCGCTCACCGGGCACTGGGACGAAGCAATGTCGATGGTCGAGAAGTCGCTTGATCTCGCGGAAGGGGCGAGTCCCGAGGTTCATGCCGCTTTGGCCACGGACGCTTATCGGCGCGGCGCCTATGGAGAGGCCATCGCACACCTTGAACAGGCCCCTCCGGCATCTTGCTGTGAAGCCGGCATTCTGCGCCTTGCAACCCTGGGGCAGCTTGGGATGTTTTCTGCCGCAGGAACGACAGCAGCCTTGCTGCAACGGTCGGGCCTCGGATCACAGACGTCGGTTCGCCGCTACATGACGGGACGCCGCTTCGATCCTGCCCTTGTTTCGTTGCTACTGGATGGTATTTCCAAAGCCGGCCTGCCCCTCCAATAGCGACAGAGCGCCAACACCGCGCCAACCTGCAAGTTATCGACAGAGCGCCGTTGGTGATTGGGGCGACCTTCCTCAGCATCCGCCGGATGCAAGCCTTGTTACTGTAACGTACTTCGGGCGCAGCATGACATCATAGCACCCTCAACATCGGCTGCCTATTCAGCATGAAGTTTGCCTCCGGATAACGAATGGGCGGACGGAGACGTGCGACGCATACGGTTTCTGACGAAATAAGGACTGTCATGTCACGATCGAACCTGATCATCGCGCTGCTGTCAGCCTCTCTCATTGCCGGGCCGGCCTTGGCGCAGCAGGCAGCCAAGGCCCCGGCGGTCGTGGTTGCGCCGGCCAAACTTATGGATCTGCGTGAAAGCATCGGTTTCACCGGGCGCGTCGTGGCGCGCCAGAAGGTCGATCTCCGTGCCCGCGCGTCAGGCTTCGTCGAAGCGATCAACTTCACCGAGGGCGAGAACGTCGCCAAGGGCACTGTCCTCTATGAAATCGAGGACGGAGCCTATCGGGCAGCTCTTCAGGAAATACAGGGATCGATCGCGGCTGCCGAGGGGCAAAGCCGCCTGGCCATGGTAGACCGCGACCGCAAGGCCAAGCTGCTGCAACGCCAGACGGGTTCTCTGGCCGACCTCGATGCCGCAGAAGCGCAATTGGCGAAATCCGAAGGCGAGTTGACGCGCCTTGGCGGCAGCAAGAGCAATGCCGAACTAAACCTGTCTTATACTAAAATCATCGCACCTTTCGACGGCAACTTAGGTCTGTCCGCCGTCGATATTGGGGCGCTGGTCGGACCGGACTCTGCGGCGCTGGTCACGCTCACGCAGCTCGATCCGATCAATGTCGAATTTTCCGTAGCGACAGCCACCTATCTGCGTTTCCGCGAACGCCAACAGAAGGGCGAGATCGGAAATGAAGCCAATGTTCAACTAGTACTTCCGGACGGATCGACCTATCCTTCGAAGGGCACGATCAACTTCGTTTCCACCAATGTGGCCCAGGGTACCGATACCATCACGGTGCGAGCCGGATTCGACAACCCGAATTCCGTGCTGCTGGATGGCGCCTTGGTTCGCGTGCAGCTCGAACAGTCGCAGCCACAGGAGGTTCTGGCGGTTCCCCAGCAGGCGGTGCAGCGCGATCAGACGGGCACTTTCGTTATCATGGTCGGCGGCGACTCGGTTGCCGAACTCAGGCGTGTCGATGTGGCGCGCAATGCCAAAGGCCAGGCGGTCATTGCTAAGGGCCTGGAGGAGGGCGATCTGGTCATCACCGAAGGGGTCGGGAAAGTCAGGCCGGGCATGAAGGTGGACGCCGGACAGGCGACGGGCGGCTGAACCATGATCTCACAGGTTTTCATCGACCGCCCGCGGCTTGCCGCAGTCATTTCCATCGTACTGACCTTGGCAGGCCTGATTGCGCTGGGCCGCCTGCCGGTCGCCCAGTTCCCCGATATCGTGCCGCCGCAAATCAGCGTTACGGCCTACTATCCCGGCGCCGGCCCGGAAGTCGTCGAAGCCACCGTCGCCCAGCCGATCGAAGCCAAGATCGTCGGCGTCGACAACATGCTCTACATGAAATCGACCAGCGGTGCCGACGGCTCCTATAATCTGACCATCACCTTTGCCGTAGGAACCGATCCCGACATCGCGACCGTTAATGTTCAAAACCGCGTGGCGCTCGCCGAAGCCGGTCTGCCGGCTGAAGTCACGCAGACGGGGGTGAGCGTCAGCAAGAAGTCGTCGGCCTTGATGCAGGTTCTTTCCATCTACGACAAGAACGACAGCTACGATTCACTGTTCCTCTCGAACTACGCCACTATCAATGTTCTCGATGCGATCAAGCGGGTGCCCGGCGTAGGCGATGCATCGATGTTTGGCCCGCAGGACTATTCCATGCGCATCGTGCTTGACGTGGACCGGCTGACCAATATCGGTCTCACGCCCGCCGATGTCGTGGTGGCGCTGCGAGCGCAGAACGTTCAAGCCGCCATCGGCCGTATCGGTGCCCAGCCGATGACGGACGATCCGTTGTTCCAGCTCACCTTGCAGACTCAGGGACGGCTTACCGATCCAGCCCAGTTTGCCGATGTGGTTTTGCGGACTTCGTCGGACGGCTCGTTTGTCCGCATTCGCGACGTAGCCAAGGTCGAACTTGGCGCCGCCAATTCCGACGTGAGTGCCCGTTATAACGGCAAGCCGGTCGCCATGATCGGCACCTATCAGGCGCCGGGAGCCAATGGGCTTGCGGCAGCCGATGGCGTGCGCGCCGCAATGGAGCGGCTGGCTGAGTCCTTCCCCGATGGACTGGCCTACGACATCACCTACGATACGTCGCAGTTCGTCAAAGCGAGCGTGGAGAATGTAGAGCACACCCTGTTCGAGGCCTTCGGGCTTGTGATTGTGGTCGTTTTCCTGTTCCTCGGCAGTTTCCGTGCTACGCTTATTCCGCTGATTGCGGTTCCGGTGGCGCTGATCGGCACTTTCGCGGTCATGCTTGCTCTCGGGTTTTCCCTGAACACCGTGTCGCTGCTGGCGCTGGTGCTCGCCATTGGCATCGTTGTCGATGACGCGATTGTTGTCGTCGAGAATGTCGAGCGCGTCATGGAGGAGAATCCCGGCATGTCGGCTGCGGACGCGGCACGCCGGGCGATGAGTGAGATTACCGGCGCGATAGTAGCCATTACGCTGGTGCTTTTGTCGGTTTTCGTACCGGTCGCCTTCATTCCCGGCCTCAGCGGCCAGCTTTTCCAGCAATTTGCCGTCGCGGTCTCGGTATCGATGGTGCTTTCGGCCATCAATGCGCTCACCTTGAGCCCGGCGCTGTGCGCCATTCTCCTGAAGCCCCATCATGGGCCGAAGAAAGGTGCGCTCGGCTGGCTGTCGAGGCGCATCGACGGCGCGCGCGACAGCTATGCGCGGATTGCGGGGGCGATCGCCCGTAGGGCGGTCATCGGTGTCGTGCTGCTCGTTGCTGCGGCCGCTTTCAGCGGCTACCTGTTCAAGGTCGTGCCGACCGGCTTCCTGCCGAGTGAGGACCAGGGCGCCTTCTTCACCGAGATCCGCCTTCCCGAGGGAACCTCTTATAACCGCACCGATGCCATCGTGAAACGGGTTGAGGCAATGCTCGGCGAGATAGAGGGCGTGGAGAGCGTGGTCTCGGTTACCGGATACAGTTTCCTCGATGGGCTCGCCAAGTCGAACAGCGGCTTTGCGGTGGTAACCATGAAGCCTTTCACCGAGCGCGAGAACCCCGACAGTTCGGTCATGGTTGCAATCGGTCAGGCCATGGCGAAGGGCACGGCCATCCGCGAAGCCCAGGTCTTCGCCTTCAACCTGCCGCCGATCATGGGCTTGGGTACAGGCTCCGGCTTCGAGTACCAGTTGCTCGACCTTCAGGGACGTGCGCCCGCCGAGCTTGCCTCCGTGGCCGGCGGCCTGACCATCGCCGCCAACCAGAATCCGCGCCTGGGACCGACCTTCAACACCTATTCGGCCAGTTCGCCGCAGCTTTATCTCGACCTCGATCGGGATCGCCTGCAGGTGCTTGGCGTCTCGGTAAGCGACGTCTTCACCACGCTGCAGGGCACGCTCGGCGCACTCTATGTCAACGACTTCAACCTCTATGGACGTAGCTGGAAAGTGACCATGCAGGCCGCCGAGGGGGATCGCGGTTCGGTCGATGACATTTCCCGGCTTCATGTACGCAACGCTTCGGGAGAGATGGTGCCGCTCGCTGCGGTGGCCGAGGTGAAATATATCGTCGGGCCGCAATCGGTCGTGCGTTACAACAACTATCGCTCAGTCACGGTCAACGGCCAGCCTGCCCCCGGCGTTTCCTCGGGTGAGGCGCTTGCCGCGATGGGCACCATTTCCGAGCAGACGTTGCCGCCGGGCTACAGCTACGAATGGACCGGAACGGCATTGCAGGAACTGGAAGCCGCAGGCCAGACGACGGCTATACTCGTGCTTGCCGCGATCTTTGCCTATCTCTTCCTGGTGGGGCTTTACGAGAGCTGGGTGATTCCGGTGCCGGTGCTGTTGTCGGTGGTGGTCGGCATCGCCGGCGCCCTTGTCGCGATCCTCCTCGCGGGTCTTGAATTCGACATCTACGCCCAGATCGGCCTGGTGGTGCTGATTGCGCTAGCCGCCAAGAACGCGATCCTGATTGTGGAATTCGCCAAGGATAGGCGCGAAAAGGGCTTGGAGATCGTCGACGCGGCCATTGAGGGGGCGCGCGCGCGTTTCCGCGCCGTGATGATGACCAGCCTGGCCTTCATTGCGGGGCTGATTCCTCTGGTTTTTGCCAGCGGTGCCGGCATGCTTAGCCGCCGTGCGGTCGGAACCGGCGTCGCGGGCGGCATGATTGCGGCTTCGTTCATCGGTATCTTTGTTGTTCCGGCGCTCTATGTCGTTTTTCAATGGCTTAGAGAGCGTACGCATGCTGTCGTTCGTCGGTCCGTGGATGATCGCAGTCAGAAAGCTCTTTGAAAATGTATGACCGCAGGCAAAACGGTTCGGTTGCGAAATTTTTTCGAACCCTGCTTGATCGTCAGCTGAGTGGTCGACGCCACGCTCTGCCACCATTGTTTTCAGACATTTCGACCAGTCGATGCTTTTGCCGTGCGCGCGCTGGTACCTGCTTTACAATCTCAGCCTGATGGCCGAACGCGTTATCCGCATTGATCATTCTATTGTTCACTGCGGTCCCAGCCCTTCCGCCGAGCCAAGCCTTGCTGGAACGTTTTGAGGACGTCATGATAACCACAGGTGCCCGCGATGGGTGATGCGCCGGGACGAAAACGAGCGGGCGCCTGGCGGTAGCGACTGGCGCTAGCGGCCGCTACGGTGAGGGTAAAGCAAGCGCCTGTATCGAGGACGAGGCGGAATTGCGCGATGCTGTGCTCTTGACCCGGCCCCCGGCAATGACGTTGGCCCCGCCTGCCGCATGCTTTCGGCCGCGGCACCGGCTGGCGGCCAGCCTGCCGAGGAGCTTCTGAGGGGCAAAAGCCTCAGGATCTCGGTCACGCCCGCAACGACGAGGGGCCAGCGCCCTGGCAGGTGAGCTCCGCCAGCTCTCCGCCGGCTGGCGCAAATATCGTCAGTTCAACACCAATCGGTGGTGAAGATGGGTGTCGATCGAGCCGGCAACCAGCACTGGAACGAAAGCCGGACGGACATATCTGAGGCCGTAGCCTATGGTGGTTCCGCTGGCTGTGAATCGCTGTATCTCCAGAACCGCGCCGTTGGGCAGGCTCAGATAGTCGCCACCCAACTTCTGCGGCCTCCAGGTATCGGCGACGTCGAAGACCCGTTCTACTTCCGCCACCGCGTCGGAATATAGAGGATGATCGTGGGCGATTACGTCGAACATCTCATACTCATCTCCGCCCCGCCGCTCCACCTGTACCATCCATCGAGGTGCTTCGTTGACGAGCTCCCTCTGCTGGCGCAGGACAGGGATATTATCGAACAGTCTGGGAATCCCGAGCAGCGACGTCCTTGAGATGGGCACATCGGTTGCCTCGAAGGTCTCTGGTCCGCCCGGGTTGCGCTCTGTGACGGAGACTTTCAACAGTCCGTTCGGCTGAACCGAGATGACGGCGGTCACCCGGTTATCATCGCTGTCCCAGACGCCTACCCACATTGCCGGGTTCGAGTAGCGGAAAGGCCGCGAGTCGATGTTTTGTGGTGTCGTGGTGGGGAACGGGATCGTCGTCGAGGCCGGCGGCGCAGTATTGCTGACAGTGATGCTCAGATGCCAATGGAAATCGCCGTAGGGTTGTGTAAAAATCTGACCGACCGACCAAAAAATCAGCCACGGCAGGCTCTGCGCCTCGGCCAACTCGTCGTGCGGCGAGGAGAGATTCGTGCGCTTGACCGAGATGGTGGCGGGCGTCATATCGCGCGTGTCGAATTCGGCCGTGCCCGGAGAGATACGCGGGTCGAAGCGCATGGCCTCAAAGCCGGCGCCCCTGCGCGGGGACCAATAGGGCAGGTAGTGGGAGATTTTGAAGAATTCCGTGGTGCCGCTGGTATTGGTGGTGCGGAAAAGGACCCAGCCCTCGGTCCCCGTCATGATGCTGCTTAGAATAGGAATGTCTCCGCCTGACTCCGCCTGGTAACTACGGGTTTCGCCGGGCGCGATGGTGCCCGTCGCCTGCGAGGGCAGGCTCCCGTCGGCCCATTCGCCGTGATCGAGATGATCGTCGACCCAGACGATCGAGGCCCCGCCGGCATTGGTGATGTTGCATCGGAAGAGACGCGCGGTCATGGAACCCTCCTTGTAGCAAGCACATCCGGGAGCGCCGACAGGCGAGGGCCTGAATGTATGAGAGTGATACGGCGCTCGATTAAGTTAAGCCAAATACGTTGGGCCGTTTCGATCAATTCGGACATTCGGCCAGTGAGACCCCGCCGTCGGCAGTAGATGCCCCGCACGTCGTTGGATAGAACGCGCGGACAACACTCATCTGGTGGCAGGAGGAGGCCTTTGAGCGCAAGACCGACGTCAAGCTTGATGGTCCTAGTTCATGCCTTCGACCCAGCTTCATGCCTTCGACCCAGCCATCCGCCAGCCTGAGAACGGTTTCCGGCACAGATTCGAATGCTACATCGCACGAGATCGTGACGAGAAACACGCACCGCCGTCGAGCGTGGAATGACGGCGACCGCCGTCAGGCTTGGGCGCCAGGCTCTTCCTATGATCCTTGGCATCGACCTGGCAAGAATAGCTGTAGCGTCGTTGGATTGGACGAAGTGGATCAGTGATCGTGCGACGGCGGATGCGACGCGACGGGGTGATCGCGTTCGCTGCAAAGCTATCTCCCTGCACGATGGCAATGGAAGCAAGCTGTGGTGCCCATCACATGGGCCGGAAGCTGGCGCTGGGGCACGAGGTCCGGCTGATGTCGCCGGAATATGTGCGGCCTTACGTCAAGGCTCAAAAGAATAACGACCGCGATGCCAAAGCGATCGCCGAAGCGGCGACCCGACCCACCATGCGCTTCGTCGAACTCAAGAGCGAGGAGCAGCTCGACGTCCAGGCACTGCACCGAGTGCGCGATCGCCTGGTCAGTGAATGCACCTCGTTGACCAACCAGATCAGAAGCCTGTTCTTAGAGCGCGGATATGTCGTGGCGCAGGGCCACGCCCGACTGCGCCTCTTGCTTGGTGAACTGCTAGACAATGGCGGCGACACGCTGAGCCCAGGGATGGCCTTCCTGCTCGAGGACATGCGCTCGCGCTGGGAGGAACTAGACCCGCGGCTTTTGATGCCGAGTTCGCAACCACGGCCCGGACCGACGACGCTCGGGTGATCGCGGTTCCAGGCGCAAACATCAATCCGACAGCGCTGACAGTTCCGAGGACGGAATGACATCGGCCGGGCATCCGGGCGCAACGACGATCGCCCGGATCTTCACTTCTTTGGCGTTGATCCCAGCATAACGCTGAAGTCGCGCGAGATAGTGTGTCAACATCGGCGTCAATATGGGTTGCTCATAGTGCAGTTCGCCCAGGGCGGAATATCGAAGATGCTTTCCTGCTGCGTACCAGTCGACGACGGCGCGATGCCAGCCCTGCGGAGAGACGCCAGCGATGTCGATTTGGCAGCCGTCCGTCACGCCGTGCACCCATGCCGGATCCGTTTCCGCGGCAGCTCTATGCGTCTTAAAGCCGTGCTTCTGAAGAAGGATCACGATGTCCTGGTCGCCAACATCGGCCATCCCGCCGCTCGGCGTGGCTCGGCCATAGACCTTGATAGCGAGGCTCGCTGCAAGCAGCATGCCAAGGACTACACTAAGCGTGAGCCGGCGCATCAGGCTTGATCCCTGCGGTGTAGATGGCGAGAACCGCCAGGAGAGTCACCCATTCCGCCGCCATTGCGCCGGCTGTACCATGAATCAGCGCGTAATAGCCGGGGAAAACGCCAATGAGTGAGATCCGGAACACGTTGATCCCGATTGTAACAAAGCAGGCAAGCAGGATTGAACCGATGATCGACCGCGACCATGGCCGATCGTAGGCCTTCACGAACAGCGCGCCGCACAGAAGAGCGAGCGACACATTGGTGAGTGAAGAGCATGCCGGCTCAAGGAACAGCACGCCGTTTCCGTTGGCGAAGGGGACCGTGTTGCCCGTGCTCTGCGTTCCGACCAGCCAGCCGACGAGCTTGGCGTCCACGCCGAGGATCGTATTGCTGAATGAAGCGAAGAGGATGCGGGCCCATAGCATCGGCACGGTCATGGCGACGAGCACGACAGCGGCCCGCCGCAGGGGGCCATACGGCGGTGAGGTCCAGGCGAGCCAAGCTGCCAACCCCGCGATCGCCAGCCAGGCGAGAGACGGGACGGGCAGCAAGAAGGCGATCGCGGCGGCTGCGGCTGCGACCAGGTCCATCCATGTCGGAGCCTCGCGCGGGGCCCGCGCAAGCAACCACAGGGCGAGGATAGCCGCCGCCCAGACCACCGCGCTGACCCCGAGTGTGTTGAACAGTGCCGACAAGACACCGCTCCCGGCAATCTGATCGGCGGCCCGTTCGCTGATGCCGTTGGCGAAGCCGACAATAGTGAGGCCACCAAACAACAGACCCCGGGTGACCGGTGTGGCCTGCGGGTGAGCGCCCGCATCAGGCGCGGTCGCCGAGGTCGAAGCGCGCGCGCGTGACCTGGACGCATCGGCACGGGAAAGTTGTTTTGGACGTTTCGTCACGGCCTCCCGGCACCTCACTGAACGGAGTGCGTGAAACCGCAGCCGCTCACGCGTACAGCTATTTCCTGCGCCGGAGCAAATACACTGCGTACCCACCCGCGATCGCCAAAGCTGGGAGGCCGAGCCCAAGGACAGGCCCCGGCGCGGAATGGCTTTGCGGCGGGGTTCCCCCGTCATCCCCCTGACCGGGAAACCACCACCCCATTGCAAAGCTTGGAGCCGTGGCCATCAAGAAAACTGTGCCTGCCCACGCAAAGGTTTTGATCTTGTGCATCTTTCTTACCTCCCGCCCGTAGAGAAACTGACTGAGCTTACCACAACGCCCGCGCGTGCCACGTTACGCATAAGGCGTAACCTTGGCGCAGATCCGAGAGGCGGAGGCGTCCCTCATACGATTTGTCGAGTGTCCAATCGGCTTCGCGCGGCGTTCCAATTTCAACCAGTTATCGAACGCTCCCGTTTCGGCCCGCAGGGCGGATGAGCGCACTGTTGCAACTTGTTGTGTCGCGTGATGCCTCCGCGTGTGAGCACTGCACGGAGAGTTATGAGCGCGATCTCAGCGATCCTCGGCGGATCGGGCGTTATCCCCCAAATTGGGTAATCGATCACAGACCAGTTGCCATCTGGCGCCGATGACCAGCCGAATCTGAGGAGGACGCGGCTTGTTGATGCCGACGAAGAGCGCCCCCAGCGCACTGAACTCCCGTTTTCGCGCAAGCCCGTGCTTTTCGCTTCCACTGCACTTATTGCGGCGGTCATTGGGAGGCGTTTCACCCAGGCAGAAGGGGAGGGATGCAGGTAGCTCGAATTGAGCGTCGTTGGTAGAAGGGCCGAGTCGAACGTGGCTCAGAATGCGTTTTCGTGCCACGAAATCTGGTCGAATGTGCTCCCGATTCCGCTCCACTTTGGATGACATAGCTAACTATCTTCGCGCAAATTTTCGGGCATTGGCGTCCGCATGAGCCGGACCACTGATTAGAGGGCTGGCCAATGCTCCTTTGTCAAATACGGGCATCGCCTTCATCCTCGATGAAGTCATAACGAATTTCAATTTTCTATCTCTCAAGGCAGCCAATAGGGTCTGCGCACTGGCGTAATTCCGATTTCGCATCGCACCCCGCGGCTGAATTTGGGAGGGAGAAGCTTGATGACATCTTCACGGACAAGTTCCATGCTTCTGGCATCTGGGCTCGCGATTTTGCTCTGCCCGGCCGTCGCGCAGGCTGAGGAAAGCCTGTCGATCATGAGCTTTGGCGGAGCTTATCAGGCCGCTGAGCGCCAGGCGGTGTTCGAGCCATATACCGCTCAGACCGGCATCCGCATCATCGAACAGGAGTACGGCGGCGAGATCGCGAAAATCAAGGCGATGATCGAGGCCGGCAACACCACCCTGGACGTGGTCGATGTCGATGCGCCGACCTTGCGGCAAGGCTGTGATGAAGGCATTTACGAACCTATTGACTGGGCCCTGATCGGCTCCCAGGAAGAATGGATTGAGGGAACGGCGTCGGAGTGCGGCGTAGGCAACATCGTCTATTCCACTATCCTGGCGTTCGATACCGAAAAGCTCTCCCACGGGCCGAAGACGATTGCCGATCTCTTCGACACGGCGAAATTCCCAGGCAAGCGCGGTCTCTGGAAGAACCCTGCGACCAACCTGGAATTCGCACTGCTGGCCGACGGTGTCGAAAGCGCCGACGTGTATTCCGTGCTCTCCACCAAGGAAGGCGTCGACCGTGCCTTCGCCAAGCTCGATACCATCAAGAAGGACATCCTGTGGTGGGAGGCCGGCGCGCAGGCTGCGCAACTGCTCGCCTCGGGCGAAGTGGTGATGACAACGGCATGGAACGGTCGAATCCACGACGCCAATAAGGAAGGACGTAAGTTCGCCATCGTCTGGGACAATCAGATCCTGGATTCGATGTTTTGGACAATTCCCAAGGGAGCCAAGAACATCGAGGGGTCGATGAACTTCATCAAGTTTGCGGTACAGCCCGAAATCCTTGCCGGCACCACGAAGTATATCCCCTATGGACCGGTCCGAAAGTCGGCCAGCGGTTTCGTCGCGCCGGAGGACGAGGCGAACCTGCCGACCAGCCCCGCCAATATGACCACCTCACTTTTGCTGGACAACGGTTTTTGGGGCGACCACGGCGAGGAGATCCGCCGCCGTTTCATATCCTGGCTGTCGCAGTAAAGATCGAAACGACCCGGCGATGAACATCAAAGCTCAGTCTTTCGGGCAGCCGACTGCCCGCAACATGATGAAGGGCGCGGCTGACCGGGACTTGGTTTGCTTCCAGTCCGTGCGCAAGTCCTACGACGGCATCCATTTCGTGGTGAAAGACCTCAATCTGTCGGTTCGGGAAGGTGAGTTCCTCACCATGCTCGGTCCCTCGGGATCGGGAAAGACCACGACGTTGATGATGCTGGCCGGCTTCGAAAGGCCAACGCTCGGTCGTATCCTGCTCGACGGCAAGCCCGTCGAGCAGTTGCCACCGGAGAAGCGCAATATCGGAATGGTTTTCCAAAACTATGCGCTGTTCCCGCACATGACCGTGGACGAGAACATCGCCTTCCCGTTGCGCTATCGCGGTGTCAAGGGAATGGAGGCGCGGGACCGCATTCGCAAGGCCCGATCAATGGTTCATCTGGATGCCATGGCCGATCGGAAGCCGGGTCAACTCTCGGGCGGCCAACAGCAGCGTGTCGCGCTGGCGCGTGCGCTCGTCTTCGAGCCCTCGCTGGTGCTGATGGATGAGCCGCTGGGCGCTCTCGACAAGCAGTTGCGGGAGCACATGCAGATGGAGATCAAGCAGATCCAGACCTCGCTTGGCATCACCATGGTGTATGTGACGCATGACCAATCCGAGGCGCTGACCATGTCGGACAGGATCGCGGTCTTCCATGCCGGCGTCATCCAGCAGCTCGCAGACCCGGCAACGCTATACAACGCGCCGGAAAACAACTTCGTCGCTGGTTTCATCGGCGAGAACAATGCCATCGTCTGCGACGTGCAGGAACGAGGCCCGATGACGGTCGTGAAGGCGCAGGACGGCACGCTCATGAAATGCGTTGCCCCGGATCACTGCAACGACGGCAAGGACCTGCGCCTGATGATCAGGCCCGAGAAGCTGAGGCTCGCAGGCGCGGAGCCTGAAGGTCGCTCAAATGTCTTTTCGGGCCAAATCCGC
This sequence comes from Borborobacter xinjiangensis, assembly GCF_047739745.1. Classification (NCBI taxonomy): domain Bacteria; kingdom Pseudomonadati; phylum Pseudomonadota; class Alphaproteobacteria; order Hyphomicrobiales; family Phyllobacteriaceae; genus Borborobacter; species Borborobacter xinjiangensis. The sequence continues at coordinate 40,043 of NZ_JBLLVA010000027.1, forward strand.
GAAGCCTTCTTTCTCGGCGATCACCTCAGGCTGAGGGTCAGCGCTCTTGGGCAAGACAATATTTCCATCCGCCTGAATGCCTCGGATGGACTTTCCTTCTACCCGGGCGACACGGTGGGGCTGGCCTGCAACGCCAATGACTGCTTGTTGCTTCGGGGGTAGGATGACTGCGGAGCTACACGACCAAATCGATGTTTTCATGGCAGTCAAACGTGCCGAACGCCCGGCGCGGCGCGCTGCTTTCGCTCTGTCCCTGCCGCTGCAGGGCTTCCTCCTGCTGTCGTTTTTCCTGCCGATCGCCTTTCTACTGGTGGCCGCCGTCGGCAACCCTGAAACGCGGCAGATCCTGCCTCGGACGCTCGGCTCGCTCGAGGGATGGAAGGGAGCTCAAATCCCCTCGGACGCAGTGTTCGAGGCTTTCGAGGAAGACCTCAAGGCAGCGCATGCAAACCGCACGGCCGCGCTGCTGGGAAAAAGGCTCAACTATGAAGTTTCCGGAAGCCGCAGCGCATTCGTCGCTGCAAGCCGCTTGGCGGCGAGCGAACTAAGCGGGTCCTTTAAGGATGCGCTGCTGGCGTCCAATCCTATGTGGGGCAGCGCCGAAATTTGGTCTGTCATCAAGCGCAATGGCACGGCCGTCACCCCCTACTATCTCCTGATGGCGATGGATCTGATCCGAAGCGCGGACGGCTCGTTGGGGTGGGCGGACGAAGACCAGGGCATTTTCCTGGCGGTGCTGGGACGGACCCTTTTGATAGGCTTGATGGTGACCGTCGGCACTCTGTTGCTGGGTTATCCGGTTGCGTATGTCCTGACACTGGCACCGCGAGGCGTCGGCAGCGTGATGCTGCTGATGGTGCTGCTTCCGCTCTGGACCTCCCTGCTCGTCAGGACGACGGCGTGGGTGGCGCTGCTGCAGACCGATGGCATCATCAACGACGTGCTGATGTTGCTGGGCCTCATCGACGAGAAGGTCCAGCTCATCTACACGCGCGTTGGTACGGTCACCGCCATGACCCACATACAGCTGCCCTTTACAATACTGCCGATCTACAGCGTCATGCGCGCGATCAATCCTTCGCATGTGCGCGCCGCGCGATCTCTCGGGGCCGGGCCGCTGAGCGCCTTCTGGCGGGTCTACGCACCGCAAACGCTTCCGGGCGTGGTGGCGGGCTGCCTGATGACCTTCATCCTGTCGCTTGGCTACTACATAACCCCGGCCCTCGTTGGAGGCGCCAACGACCAGATGGTTTCAAATCTCATCTCCATCTACATCAACCGCGAACTGAACTGGGGAATGGCTGCCGCTCTCGGTGTGGTCCTTCTCGCCGTCACGGTCGCAATCTACGTGCTGTTCTTGCGCCTTGTCGGCGCGGACAAGATCCGGCTAGGGTGAGGGTCAATCATGTGGCTTCCGACATACGCGATGCCGGCGGAGCGGTTGGGGCGCGTCTGCGTTGTCCTTTTCGCCTGCGCCGTGCTGGCTTTCCTCGTCATGCCGCTGTTCGTGGTCGTGCCGCTGTCCTTGTCCCATGATCCGTTTTTCAGCTTTCCGATCGCGCGCTATTCGTTACGCTGGTACGAGGATTTTTTCGGCAACGAACGCTGGATCAAGGCCATCGCCAACAGCATGGTGGTGGCGCTAGCAGCCACCGTATTGGCGACAGCGCTCGGCACCCTCGCTGCTTTGGGCATGTCACGTCACGATTTTCCATTCCGCAGGCTCGTCATGGCGATCCTGATTTCGCCGATGATCGTGCCGGTGGTGATCGTTGCGGTGGGCGCCTATCTGTTCTTCGGCAAGCTTGGCCTGACGGACACGAAGCTCGGGTTGATCCTGGCGCATACCGCGCTCGCCACACCCTTTGTCGTCATAACTGTCACCGCCACGCTGTCGACCTATGACACCAATCTCTCGCGGGCTGCGCGAAGCCTGGGCGCGTCACCTCTTTCGACCTTCTTTCGCGTGACGCTGCCCAATATCGCGACCGGCATGGTGTCGGGCGCAGTCTTTGCCTTCGCCACGTCGTTCGATGAAGTCGTGATCGCGCTTTTCCTGACCGGAGCCGAGCAGCGCACTTTGCCGGTGCAGATGTTCTCGGGGATCCGTGACCAGATCAATCCGACAATCATGGTCGCGGCCACCCTGTTGCTCGGGGTATCGACGCTACTGTTCGCAAGCGTGATGTTGCTGACGGCGCGCGGAAGGAAATCGCGCGCGTGACGCGGCACATCGCATTGCACCACTCAGCTGGTGGCGCGCGGCGCTGCCCGATTGTGCGCTGGGCGCACTCAGTCCTCGGCGTTGTGGCTGACGAACATGTCGGCGAAGCGTGCCGCAAAGCTCTGGGTTGCCGAGCGGGCCCGGTCGCTGACGTAAATGCCGACGACGGCATCCTCCAGACGCGGCAGGGATTTGTCGAGGCCGATCTGGCAGACCTTGTCGGACAAGACCCGCTTTGCCAGGACGCTGACGCCAAAGCCGTTCGCGATCGCGGATTCGAGACAGGACTGACTCGGGCTCGAATAGACGAGATCGAAGTTGCGCCCTTCCCGCTGCAGCGCGCCCAGCATGCTGCGACGATAGATACAGCCTTCCGGGAAGCTGACGATGCGCAGGGGGTCATCGAGCGCGACCGTGGTGCTGCTGCCCACCCAAGTCAGCGGCTCACGCCAGGTCATGAACGCCGACTCCGCCGGACCGTCCGCCGTCATCGCGACCACGATGTCGAACTGACCCTCGCGTAGCTCCTTCAGCAGGACATAGGAAAGATCGCAGACGACCTCGAAGGTGAACCCGGCCTGATCGAAAGTCAGGCCAGCCATGAGCTTGGGCATGAAATGATCCGCATAGTCGCTGGGAATGCCCAGCCGCAGCTTTCCACGCGTGTCGCGGCGGGAAATCCGCAGTACCATCTCATCGTTCAGGAGCAGAATGCGACGGGCATAGGACGCCACGACCTCCCCCTCTTCGGTGAGGTAGACGCCTCCGGCTTCCTTAATGTCGCGGCTGAAAAGCTGGATGCCGAGCAGGTCCTGCAGCCGCTTTATCTGGGAACTGATCGTGGGCTGCGTCCGACCGAGACGCTCGCCGGCGCGGGTGTAGCCGCGCACGTCGATGATGGTGACGAAAGTCCGCAAGAGATCGGTCGGAATACTCCGCATAGAAGAACCTCGGTGTTGTGACTGCAGGTAGTTGCGGCGGCCGGCCTCTTTCAGTCATGCAAACGGAACGCCGCCTAACCAGCGTCGGGTTTTAGGCGAACTCATGGTGCGGGCAAAGCGGTGGCGCGTCTGGCGCGCGGCACCGATAGTCATGCATGCCTCCTGGAGGGTCGAAGGCGCTCGACCCTTGGGCGGGCGCCTTCGGCTTCGCATCAGGCGGGAATGATGTTGTGTTCTGGTCCAAACGGGAACTTGGTGATGTTCTCGTTGCCGTTCTCCTGAAGCACCAGAATGTCGTGCTCTCGGTATCCGCCGGCCCCCTGGCTACCTTCCGGGATGGAGACCATGGGCTCCATCGAAACGACCATGTTGGGTTGCAGGATGGTGTTGACATCCTCCCGCAGCTCCACGCCTCCCTCGCGGCCGTAATAATGGCACATGACGCCGAAGGAATGCCCGTAACCGAACGACCTGTACTTCAAAAGGCCGTTCTCGCGATAAAGCTCGTTCAGCTCGGCGGCAATGTCGCCGCAGCGCGCGCCGGGCTTCAGAAGCCCGAGACCGCGGCGGTGGACCTGGCAATTGATCTCCCAGATCCTCAACTGCTCGTCGGAAGCGTGATCTAAGAACATCGTGCGCTCGAGCGCCGTGTAATAGCCCGCGATCATCGGGAAGCAGTTCATCGAAAGGATGTCGCCCTTCTGCAGCTGGCGGCTGGTGACCGGGTTGTGCGCGCCGTCGGTGTTGACGCCTGACTGGAACCAGACCCAGCTGTCCATAAGTTCGGCGTGCGGATAGACCTGCGCGATGTGACGTACCATCGCCTGGGTACCGGCCAGCGCGAGCTCATATTCGGGGACGCCTTCGGCGACCAGCGCCTTGATTGCCGCACCGCCAACGTCCGCCGTGCGGGCGCCTTCGGTGATGATGGCGATCTCCTCCGGCGATTTGATCGTGCGCATCCACATGATCGGCTGTCCGATGTCTCGGAACTCCACGTCCGGAAAAGCCTCTTGCAGAAGTGCGCGGCTCTCCAGCGTGACATGGTCGAACTCGATCCCGACCCGCTTCAGCCCCTTCAATTGTCGCTGTAGCGCGTGGAAATAGTTGTCCTTGCGCCAATCCGTATAGGTGATGTTGTCGCCAAAGGTTCTGCGCCAGGGATGGCCGGCGTCCACGCCTGCGGAAATGCTGGTCGCCTTGGTGTCCGTCACGATCAGCGCGTAGCGGCGGGCGAAGGAACAATAGATGAAGTCGGCGAAGTAATTAATGTTGTGGTACGACGTCACCAGAGCCGCATCCAGCTTCAGATCCGCCAGCATTCGACGCAGGCCATCCTGTCGACGTTTCATCTCAGTTTCGCTGAAGGTGGGGACGACCTTCTCCCCATTGTGCATTTCCTGAAGCCGGGGCAAATCGTCCGACTGTATGCCTGCATTCATTGTCCGTGTCTCCTGAGCGAGATGCTCCCATTTGGGGAGGTCGCCAGCTACTAGGCGCTGCCGAGAGGGCGGTGAAATAGAAAAAAGACATGCCTTGATAGATAGCCATGAGGGTATGTCCCTACCGACATAGTGTTCATTGGGGCGAGACAAGCTGTGCAGAATCGTGAGATCGAAATTGGAACGGGAATGGCAGGCCCTCGCGTCGCCCCGCATGGCCGGAAGACTCGGGCTGGCGTCGTGAGGGCGTTAGGACATCTGCAGAACGCTCGGTGCGGTCCCGTCATTACAACCGGCGAGACCACCAGATCGCGGCTACTTGAGGATAGTGCCGTTTGAACCATCAGCGGCATGCCGATCTCGGCAACGCAGCCCGGCGCGCTGCTCTGTCACAAGCAGATTTGCTAGGGGCGACTGAATAGGACGAACCTTCCCGAGTTGGCGAGGCAATGTCCCAGAGCACGATCGTCTCCCCTCCGGCGGACACGTCTCGACTTAGTGGGGTGCTTGTGGAAAAGGATCCCGGATCCCCCGTAGGAACCTGTTGTCAATCCGCGGTGCAAAATTGGATGCCGAAACACACGAACGGGGCAGGAAGGCCGTGGGGCGCCAAAGACAGGCGCCGTGCAATCAGACAGGGCGGCCCGGTTTGGTGCCCTTGCGCTTGTGGCTTGGCTTGCTGGCGTGCTTGAACTTGGGTTTCGCTTGCCCAAGCTGCCCGTGGTGATGCTCGCCAGCGGGCGCAATGACGATACTCCTTTCGGTACTGCCGGGACGCCTGAGCTTTTCTTTATAGGCGGCGGCCTTGTTAGCGGAGATCTCGAAGCGGGTCTCGGTGTCGTCGATCTTGATTGAGCCGACGTCGCCCTTCGCCACGCCTCCGGCCTTGCAGATCATCGGCAGCAGCCACTTCGGATCGGCTCGCTGCTTGCGTCCTAGCGAAATCGTGAACCAGACGCCACCCTCCACGGCCTGGCCGCGCGGCTCGCGAGAGAGCGCCGTGCCGCGGTCCCCCTTCAACCGCCTTTCGCGGTCGGGCTTTCGCGCCTGCATCGCGTCGATTGGAAGCGGCCAAAGTTCCTCCGGGACAGGACGAGCGGCGAGTTGCTGGCGCAGGAAGGCAGCGGCAATCCGCTCCGGCGCGGCCTGGCTCAGCAACTCGGCGACGAAAGCCGCTTCCGTTTCATCCGGATGCGGAGCGGCGAGTGCGGTGTCCAGGATGTGCTTGCGGTAGCGTGCTTCGATCTCGGCGATGCCGGGCGCCGCCCGCATGGTTGCCGACAGGTTGGCCAGCGCGAGCACACGCCGCGCAGCGCCGAGCCGGTACTCGGGAACGATCAGCACGCAGATACCCTTGCGACCGGCACGGCCGGTTCGGCCGGATCGGTGGAGCAGGGTCGCGGGGTTGCTGGGCACGTCAGCATGGACCACCAGGTCAAGGTTTGGAAGATCGATGCCGCGCGCCGCGACGTCCGTGGCCACGCAGACATGCGCGCGGCCAACACGCATGGATTGCAGCGCGTTCGATCGCTCGGATTGCGCCATCTCTCCCGACAGCGAAACCACGGAGAAGCCCCGGTTGGCGAGGCGTGCGGTCAGGTGGCGAACGGCTTCGCGCGTATGGCAGAACACCAGAGCGCTCGTGCTGTCGGATTCCAGTAGGGTGTTGATGATGGCATGTTCGCGCTCGTCACGCCGCACCAGCATCAGCTGGTACTCGATGTCGGCGTGCTGCGCGGTTGATACCGTTGCCGCGATCCGCAACGCGTTTCGCTGGAAGGTCTTGGCAAGTTCGGCAATGCCGCGCGGCACTGTAGCCGAGAACAGCAGCGTCCGACGCTGTTCCGGTGTGACCCCGAGGATGAATTCTAGGTCTTCGCGGAAGCCTAGGTCCAGCATCTCATCGGCTTCATCGAGCACGACGGTGCGCAGCGCGCTAAGGTCAAGCACTCCCTTGGTGATGTGGTCGCGCAGCCGTCCCGGCGTACCGACCACCAGATGCGCACCACGCTCCAGGGCACGGCGTTCGTTTCGCATGTCCATGCCGCCAACGCAGGTCGCGGTTCGGATCTGCGCAGCTGCGTAGAGCCAGTCAAGTTCCCGCTGGACCTGGATGGCGAGTTCGCGGGTGGGTGCAATGACCAGGCCGAGCGGCTGGCCGGGCGCGCCGAAACGCTCGGCCTCTCCAAGTAGCGCCGACGCGATCGCAATTCCGAAGGCCACCGTCTTCCCCGAGCCGGTTTGCGCCGAAACCAGCAGGTCGGCTTCGCCGTACCCGCCATTCGCCATCTCCAGCTGGACTGGCGTCAGCTGGCTATAGCCTTTGGCCGCGAGCGCGGAAGCCAGGGCGGGATGTATATTGGCCGGCAAGAGTAAATTGTCTGCGTGGGCATTCAGCGTCATGGTCGTCACAATCCCTGTGAGCGGGCCGCATACCAGCTAATCTTCGTTTTGGGCATCAATTTTTGGAGAGGCGCGCCGGTGTCCGGCTCCCTCATCCTGAAGGTACTCTACGCTACGCCCCGCCGATGTGGAGGGATGGGTGGACTGCCCATCTCAAGGTCGTCGCGAGAAAGCGTCGAAGATGATTTTTGTTCAGGCCGGCTGACGCGGCGGTCGGGAAAACAATACAGCATGGCTCAATGCCAATTTCCTAAGCTCTGCATTGGCGCGACGTCATCAACGCGCAAACGGTGCGCCCTTGTCATCACAGGCTGGGTTTGATTTACGCGACGATACCGCGTCCGATTCTATGGCCATTGACAGGCGAAGTCCTCCTGCCAGCATAGATTGCCTGCCATGGTAAGGCCGATTCCGATGTACTCGCCGAGGAACAACAGTGGTCAGCGCGCGTTGTCGGATCATGTTCCGTCACCGTTTTCCTGAGCCTGTATGTGTTCGAACTGGCGATCCAATCGCTTCAGTCCGTGTGGTGTTCTCGGCCGAGCAGGCGCTCGATTTCCTCCTCGGAAGCTGGCCGGTGAAGCCGGACCACGAGGCGCGAGAAGCAATCGCGATGTGCGGCAGGGTAGTTTCCGCTCGGATGCCGCCGGAGCAGGGTCTTCGGTTCTTTAAAGAGGCTGCAGCGGCAGCGGGAATCCTATACACCTTACGTTCGAAGGGCAGCAATCGACGCTTGGCATTTCGTTGATCTGGTTCACCGGTCGGAAGAGATGCCGCAAACAGCGAAATAGCAGTCGACCAAGAGCGTCCAGCAAGACGCCAGTCGCAAGACTGATGAGGATCGGCCCGACCTTCGCTTGCGGAGCCACATCCAAAGCTGAATCCGCCAGTGCTCTGTCGGGCAGGAGCCAATCGTAGCTGCGCTAGAGCAGAGCCACTCCATAAAGGCGAAGTCCAGTCGTACCATACGCTCCTTCCACCGCTATCGCCCAAAGTTCTGCTTGCCGCCGATTGATGTCGCAAATGGAAGCAGCGCCAGCCAGGCTGAGAAGTCACGGCGCTTGGCAAAGGTCTCGGGCTCAGGAGGTTGCATTCAGCCGCGCCAGAAGCCACAAACGGCTCCCCGGGGCTTGAACTCAGTGAAGGAAGCGACAGCGGGGCGCGCGGTGCCGCAAGGCCGCGCAGGCGAACGCGATAGAACCCAGCCACACGTCCAGGTCCATCGGAGGGGCGGGATTGGCCGCCTCACATCAAAAATGAGATGTTCTCTACCTTGGATTGGTAGTACAAAGGATTTAGACCTTTTTGACCAATACTGATGCTTTCGCGCTGGGTGGGAGGCGAGGACCATGATCGGAGCGGATGCCTACGGATTCATCGAGAGATGCCGCAGCCACGGCAGCTCCGCGGCGCTTTTGAAGGACCTGCTGGCGAGCGCCAAATCTCTCGGCTTTGAGCATCTCATCCTGTCGGGCGTGCCTGTGGGCGGGCAGAAGCTCGCGCCTATGGTCGAATTGATGGGCTGGCCAAAGGGGTGGTTCGAGCGATATTGCGAGAAGGAACACGCCAAGTCCGACGCCGTATGCATCTATTCGGCCAAGTCACGCTTACCCTTCGAGTGGCATGAGATACCGGAACGCTGGTCCGGCACACCCGAAAACAGGCTGGTGCAGGACGAAGCGACCGAGTTCGGTATCCGCAGCGGGTTCGCGGTTCCCATGCACTCCTACAGCCATTGGCAATCTGTCGTGTCGTTCGCATCCGGACGGCCCCGCTGCTATATGTCCGAGCATGAACAGTCCTTGCTTGTCACGATGGCGATTTACGCCGGAATGTCGATCGAAGCGCTTTCGCATGGCGAAATCGAGGATGATCCTCTTACGGACCGTCAAAGGGAAGTGTTGCTATGGGCTGCCGAAGGCAAGTCCGCCTGGGACACCTCCGTCATCCTGGGTATAAGCGAGGCAACCGTGCGCAAGCACGAAAAGAAGGCGCGTGAGGTATTGGGTACTGCGACCACCATGCAGGCGGTCGTGGAAGCGATCCGGAGAAGAATTATCCGTCCATAAGCCTGTCAAGGTATCGACCTTGATACCTGACAATCGTGTGGCTCATTGCCATCATCGGCTCACTGTTCGGGTGAGCTGATCATGATACGGGCGCATATCGTAACTTCGCGCAACAAGGCGCTATACGAAAACGAATTCGACGAGTTCCTGCGCCGTCGCCACGATGCATTCGTGCGTCAAAAGCATTGGCGCCCTGAAAGCCCAGACGGGCGCGAGATCGATCAGTTCGACACGGATGCGGCAACCTACATTCTGGGTATGCAGGATGGCCATGTGATCACCTCGGCGCGGCTGATCCCGACCAGCGAGCCGCATCTGGTGTCGGAAGTCTTTCCCGACATGTGCGAACTCACAGGCGTGCCACGGCGTCCGGACTATGCGGAATGGACGCGAACCTATGTCTATGGAGATGCGGCGGATCGCGGCGTCAGGGGAACGATCACTCAGCTCTCCTGTGCCGTAATGGAATATGCGCTTGAGGAAGCTCTATCTGCGGTTGGAGGCATCCAGAAGACCTACTTCATGACCCATCATGGTCGACTGAGATGGAATGTACGGCCATGCGGGCTGGCGAAGGTGGTCGACGGCGAGTGGTGCATCGTTGCCTACACCGATGTCGTCGAAGAGGCTTTGGCAAGCGTGCGCCGCTTGCTTGGCATCGATTATTCGCTGCTGGTCCGCCGTGGCGAGCAAAAGCCGTTCATTGTCGACAGACTAGCAATCTGACCTGCGGGCTGTGTGATGTATAAATCTTCGCGTCCTCCCAAGACGCTTTTTCTTCCCGAGAGGCTCTCGAAGAGCCAGTTGGAGACCGCAGCCTGCCTGCTGACCCTTGCAGGCAGGCTGGTTCCGTCGGTAAAAAAGGACAAGCTGCATTCTCTTGCCTGCATGCTGCGCATGGCAGCGGAAAGCATCACGGAACAGGAAGCGATCGAGCTCGAGGCAAGCGAGCCGATTTTAGACGGCACTGGCTCGCCGGCGCCGGATGCCGAGATCGAAGAGAGGCCGCGCATCCATAGCGGATATATGCATTAGCTTCCTGTCGTGCCGGGTGGGTATGGGGCCGCCACAGATGACCGCGCGCGGGCGGCGTTAACCCATAGACCAAACCGCCGGTGGCTGACACGGGCCTCACGAACAACAAACCCAGGCTGCCGCGCCGCTTTTGGTGATATGCGTCGCGGGCAGACAGGAATTCCAGCTTGATCAGCGCCCAGTCGCGACTCTGGTTGTTGACCACCCCTACCTCGCCAAACGGCACCGTAAAGATGGCCCGCGTGGATGGCGCAGCTTTACCGAGCGGATAGAGATAGCCTCGACCGTGCCCTTCGCCTGGCCCGTCTCGATGTACTCGCCGATGCGAAACCCATCGTCTCACAAGAAAAAGATCCCTGAAATGATATGCTTGACGAGCGCCTGCGATCCAAAGCCGAGGGCCACGCCGAATATGCTGGCTCCCGCGAGAAGCGGCCCTATGTTCACGCCGAGCAAGCCAGGATGATCATGCCGGTCGCGGCGATGATGAAGGCGTTAAACCGCCCGAACCAGCGGCACGAAGGTTTGGTCACGGGTGGCCGGCTGCCCGCCCGCACCGGCATTCTCTCTCGATGCCAGAACCTCCAAGACAGTACCTGCCAGCTGGCAGAACAAAAGGCCGAGAGCCACGGCGATGCCGACGTCGATAAAGATGCGAACGGCTCGTTGACCAAAGGTCTCCGACGCCGCCGTCTCGCGACCGTTCGATGATCCGGGGGAGGAAACTTAGCAATCTGACGAAGTTTTTCCTTGCGTTCCATGGCAAAGCCGGAGATAGTTAGCGATATGGCTAAGCATGATCCCGATATCTCATTACTCTTCCATGCTCTGGCCGACCCGACCCGTCGGTCAATTCTGAGCAGGCTGGCTGAGAGGCCCGCGCGGGTGACGACATTGGCAGGCCCCACGGGCCTGCGGTTGCCCACGGTGATGCGGCACCTATCAGTGCTGGAAGAGGCAGGGTTGATCGCCACGTCCAAGGACGGGCGGATACGCACCTGCGCCATCGTGCCGGAGGCGCTGGAGCCGGTGCGCACATGGCTCGATGAACAGCGGGCTCTTTGGGAAGCACGGCTCGACCGGTTGGACGCCTATGTGATGAATGTGATGAAGGAACGCGCAGAATGACATCGAACCCGCATTCGAGCAGCACAATCCATGCCGCGGCTGATGATAGGCCAGACCGCTTTGCGACGCTGACCTTCGAACGGGAAATGGCCGCGCCGTTATCCGTGTTATGGCAGGCCTGGACGGCGCCGGCCGCGCGGGCAGTCTGGGCCGCGCCCACGCCCGACGTCACGGTGAAGTTTTTGGAGGCTGACACCAAAGTGGGTGGACGCGAGGTCTCGGTCTGCAAGGTAGAAGGCCAACCAGACATTCGCTGCGAAGGAGGCTGGCTGGAGTTGCAGCCAGCGGTATGCAGCGTGAACTACGAAGTGATCTCCTCCGAGGGCGTGAACCAATCGGCTGCGCTGGTGACGGCGGATTTCTTAGGTACGGGCGAGCGCAGCCGGATAGTGGTGACGGTGCAGCTTTCCTCGCTGACCGATGACATGGAGGCGGGCTACCGACAGGGCTTCAGCGCAGGATTGGACAACCTCGCGGGCGCGGCGGAGCGGACCATGGTGCTGCAGCGGGTAATCCAGGCGCCTCGGAACTTGGTGTGGGGAGCGTGGATGAACCCGGAGACGCTGCCGCGATGGTGGGGGCCGGACGGGTTTTCCTGCCGAACGAAGAGGATTGACCTGCGAGCGGACGGGGAATGGGTATTCGACATGATCGCGCCCGATGGCACGGTCTTCCCGAACCACCATCTCTATGCCGAGGTCCGCCCCGAGGAGAGGATCGGCTATACGCTGCTATGGGGCGAGAACGGGCCGAAACATGCCGATGCCTGGGCCTCGTTCGAGGATCAGGATGGAGCGACCAAGGTAACGCTGGGCATGGTATTCAGCACGGCTGCCGAGTTTCAGGAGGCGAAGGGCTTCGGGGCAATGGAATTGGGGCTGCAGACCCTCGGCAAGTTGGGGCGCTTCGTCGCGTCGCAATAGGGCCGGGTTGCCACCTATCCCGAGCTGCGCCTCGCGCATGCGCAGGCATAGCCGAGCGTCAGCGGTATCCTGGTATCCTGGCGTCGTTTTCGTCGTTGATAACCACGAGCAGTTGCTCAACCCCCTTCCGCCCGATTGGCGCCACGACCCCGAACTCGGATAGGTGTGCCCGGAACGCGTTCAATCTGTTTCTGCTGGCAGCATCAACCGGACCCGGTAAAGCATCATGACATTTTTGCTGCTCGGGAGGCTTCACCGGCACAAAGTGCATGGTCGGCCGTGTTACCGCCTCGCAGATGGCCTCTGCATCTGACGCTCGCGCGCCCTATTAGCGATGACCTCGCGGTCTTTGGGCGGTGCTTTGGTTTCCAGAGCGTGCAAGAGCTTGTGCACAGATCGTTCGATTTCCTCCACCGCGTCATAAAACGCGGCTTCATTTGCTTGTGAGGGCCGAGTGGATCCAGAGATCTTGCGCACGAACTGCAGGGCCGCGTCGTGCATCTCGTTCTTGGTCGCTGCCGGTTCGAAGTTAAACAGCGGCTTAATGTTGCGGCACATGGTGTCCTCCTCCGCTGGTCGTGCAGTGTTGCACTAGGCCCCGGCCGATGCAACACAGGACGCCAAAGGGTGCCGCTTAACCGGCATGTCCGCCTAGCGCTGCATCTCGGACGTTAAAGATGTGCTGGCTAACGTCCGAAAGTCGACATTGATTATGGCGTATCCGAAGGCCAGCCGAGGTGAGATTCGTATTGCCTCATCCCGGGATGTTCCCGAACGCGATTTTTTGTTGCCTCATGATAATGTTCCTGAGCGAGGCGTATCTTGTGTCTCGGTCAGTTCGGGATGGCCACTGACGCGCGGAGCCATCACATTGCGCAGGGCGTTAGTGGCCATCCTATCGGCGCCTTTCATTTCGGCGTCGCCAAACACCAGGGCCTTAGCCATGTCGCTGCGCCAGGTCTTGACCCGCCGCTGCACGGTTCGCAGCAACCTGTCGGGATAGGATCCAACCCACCGAATATGCCCGAGAGTTCATCCTTGACCGTCTGGGGCGATGTCGGGATCCGCCAGCACGATACCGCTTCGTGACCTGCGCGCCGTCGCGGCGCTTCTCCCTCAATTTGAACGAGGGCTGGAAGAAGTTCACGAAGAGGCGCATGCTTCGGTAGAACCGGCTCAACTCTCGGGCGGGCGGCGATGCCGGCGTAGTGTCGATATCCAATCATCCGACGCACGGTCGCTCCGTTCGTCTGCTCGACATGTGCCTGGTCGTTCTTCCGATAGGGCCGGCAACGCGTGAACTCCACCTCTGCACCAAAGGCTGGGTGCCGCGCCACGCGGCAACAGCAGCGCCGACCCGGACGGCCGCACCCGTAAGGGCCGTTATGTGGGAACTTGCGAGCAAGGTTTCGATTCGTGAGGCATCGGCCCGCGCCTGATCCTGGATCGCCGTAAGGCCGGTAATTTTCTCGCGATTAGCTGGTCTGCCGCGCTAGCGATAAGGTCGCGATTGTTCAGGTCGACAGTCCGGTAAGCGTCAATCGCCGCTCGTCCCTTGATCTCACCCATTGGCTGGCGAAGGATTTCGACTGCGTGATTCATTGGGCGCGCGATGCCAAACTTTCTAGTCGATTCTCAAATCGTTCATCCGCCTCGATCTGGATTCGGTTAGTCCTCCGATCTTCCGAAGGCTGGGAGCCGGACGGAGACGGAAACGATCGCGACTTCGTCCTCTCGCAAACTATCGCGGATAGCGCGGCTTTTCCGGTCTGTCACTGTTGGTAATGACGGTCAGGACCTAAGCCCGTAGTGGATAGACTGAAAGGCAATCTTGCCGTTCACGATCACGAAGCTGTCAGCCCCTTCGACCGCGTCGAACCTTGCTGAGGTAGCAGACCAAATCAGGAGAGCGTATGGCCCGTCCACC
>NZ_JBLLVA010000028.1:0-50841 GCF_047739745.1 Borborobacter xinjiangensis
CATGCGCCGCATCCTCAGGAAGATCGCCGAGGACGATTTCGGCGCGCTCGGCGACACCTCAACCCTCGCCGACCCCTCCGTCGTCGACGACCTCATCCAGAACCGCCAGAACAGGAGAGCGCCGGCGTAAAAGACTTAAGCTGACGGGCCCTTGCGCCGGCGGACCCGAGGCCCCACATTGGGGCGCGTGTTCAACGAATTGAAAGGAGGTGATCCGATGTCGAGTGATTTCGTTTTCCAGAGCGTGGCCTCAGCGGATTGCCTTTTCGGGAAGCAGCCTTCCCGTTAAAGCGCATGACGCGCGGCACGTGAGCCGAGAGGCTCACGGCTGACGGCCGCGCACTGGACGAAAGCCACGGAAGGCCGCCTGCTTCACCTGAAGCGGCGGCCTTTTCGTTTGTCGATGGGTCGCGCAACTCAGATCGGCGTGCGTCCGTGACGACGCATATCTCCTTGTTGGAGCATCGGACTTTCCGAAACCGGATTCCACTTTTCGGTCCTAGCCGCACCAACCCCGCCGCCTGCCGCCCGAATAGGGCCGCACGAGACGCCGCTCGAGAAGGATCGCGCCGATGGCGTCGCCTTCTTCGGTGCCCACATCCGCCAGCACCCGGCCGTAATATTTGGCCCCGCCAATGTTGGAAATCGAAACCGTACCGTGTTTGAGGAGCCGCGAAAGCTCGTCGCGTGCGCGCAGTGCCGCCTCTCGCTCGGCACTGCAGCGGCCCTTCATTTCCGGCGCGTCAATGCCGCGGATGCGGATATTCACCCGCAGCGACTGGCCGGGCCACAGATGAGCTTCGGCCAGGAAGGTGTCGCCATCAAGAACCTGGATAACGCTTGCAGCGACCGGCCCCTTAAAGAGCTTGAGCGATTTTGCGATTGCCGGTGTCGCGATCGCCAGCGCACAGGCTAGCAGGCCGATCGGCGCCAGCCCCATTGCCCAGAAGAATCGTTGCGAAACCATTTCAAGGGATTTATTCCTAATCTGTGGAGAGCGCAATGCCTCGATACGGCAGCATTCCGCGCGTGCGGTAGGCGGTCAGATACCTTGAAAGGCAGCTTCGCCGGGGCACCGCGCACTGTTCGCGGTCCACATCTTGACGGTGGTTAGTCGGCGATTCCTAGCAGCGGCATGTCGGCTGCGTCGCAGTGACGGTCAGAAATCGGCGGCGAGGCCCTTGATCTCCCAGTCGCCGTAACGCACCGGCTCGTTGCCGCCGCGTCCGCCGATCTCGCGTGGCAGTTCGGCTTCCTTGGCCAGATAGGCTTTCCGGCGTTCCTCGGCCTCGCGTAAGGCACGCTCCGCGGCAGGTGTCAGGGCTTTGCGATCGAGCGACGCGCTGTTCCCCTGGTCCTTGACGATGGTTTCGGACATTCGCAATCTCCCGTCCCGGCAATTGAAACCGGACGATTTTCTACCCATCATATATCGGAACCTGCGGCGCGGATCGACCCTTTCGTTTGCAGGCGAAGATGGAGTGGACGATGAACACCATTCGCACGGCGATGCTGCTTGCTTTCATGACGGCTTTGTTCATGGGCGTGGGCTATCTGATCGGCGGCTCGGGCGGCATGACGATCGCTTTCCTGATCGCGGCCGGCATGAATCTGTTCAGCTACTGGAACGCCGACAAGATGGTGCTTCGCATGCACCACGCCGTCGAGGTCGACGAGCGCAATGCGCCGGAATACTTCTCGATCGTGCGCGACCTTGCCCAGCGCGCCGGCCTGCCGATGCCCAAGGTCTATCTTATCGACAATCCGCAGCCGAACGCCTTTGCTACCGGACGAAACCCGCAAAATGCCGCGGTTGCGGCGACCACCGGGCTGCTTGAGCGGTTGTCCTATGAGGAAGTCGCCGCCGTGATGGCGCATGAGTTGGCGCATGTGCAAAACCGCGACACCCTGACAATGACGATCACCGCAACCCTTGCGGGCGCCATCTCCATGCTCGGCAATTTCGCCTTCTTCTTCGGCGGAAACCGCGACAACAACAATTCGCTCGGCATTGTCGGTGTGCTGGTCGCCATGATCGTCGCGCCCTTCGCCGCCATGCTGGTGCAGATGGCGATCAGCCGCACGCGCGAATATTCGGCCGATCGGCGCGGTGCGGAAATCTGCGGCAATCCGCTGTGGCTCGCTTCCGCCCTTGACAAGATCGCGCGCAGCGCTCAACGCATCCACAATCCCGATGCCGAGCGCAATCCCGCCACCGCGCATCTTTTCATCATCAATCCGCTTTCCGGCGAGCGCATGGACAATCTATTCTCGACCCATCCCAACACCGAAAACCGCATCGCCGCACTTGAGCAGATGGCGCGTGAGGACGGCATGGGCGGCGGCATGCGGCGAGAGCAAGAAGCTCGTCCGGAGACCGGACCGTGGAACGCTCCCTCCGCGCCGGCTCGCCAGTCCAAGCCGGCCGCGCCGTCCGGTCCATGGGGCCGCAATCCGACAGGGCCGAAAGGCCCCTGGTCGTGAGCGTGGGAAGGCCCGCCCGCCGCTCGTCTCAATCATCGAAACAGGACGCTCATCGAACCGGTGACGACAGCATTGCCGGCCTTGGCGCGCGCAAGGCCGCCGCAAAACTTCTTGCGGCTGTCATCGACGCGCGGACCTCGCTCGACGGATTGACGGATCACGAGCACGGCCACCCGCAGTTCCGGGCGCTCGACATGCGCGACCGCGCGCTCGTTCGCGCGATACTGGTAACCGCGCTGCGCTATCGGCGCACGATCGATAATCTGATCTCGGCGCGGCTGGAGCGGGCGCTTCCGGCAAATGCCACCGCGCTTGCACATATCCTCCATGTCGCCGCCGCCCAGATCCTGTTTCTCGATATTCCCGACAGCGCCGCGGTCGATCTGGCGGTTACCCACGCCAAGACGGACTCGCGCACCGCGCGTTTTTCCGGCCTGGTCAACGGCGTGTTGCGGTCGCTGGCGCGCGGCAAGGCCGAGGAACTGCCGGCGATGCTCGCCGACACGCAGGATGCACCCGAGTGGTTCCGCAGCCGGCTGGTTTCCGCCTATAGCGATCGGACCGCCGGCCGAATTCTTGCCGCGCATCGGCTGGAGACGCCGGTCGATTTTTCCGTGAAATCCGATCCGCAAGCCTGGGCTGAAAGGCTGGGCGGCATCGTGCTGCCGACCGGTTCGGTGCGGGTCGAGCGGCTAGCGGCCAATGTGCCGGATTTGGCGGGTTTCGAGGAAGGTGCATGGTGGGTGCAGGATGCCGCCGCAAGCCTGCCGGCACGGCTGCTTGGCGATCTGTCAGGGCTGCATGTTGCCGATCTGTGTGCGGCACCCGGCGGCAAGACGGCGCAGCTGGCGCTGGCCGGCGCAAATGTTACCGCGCTGGACAGTTCCAAGAACCGGCTTGCCCGGCTGGAGAAGAACCTGCGGCGGCTCGGCCTTTCCGCCGAGACCGTCCATGCAGATATTTTCCAGTTCGAGCCGCCGGCGCTGTTCGATGCGGTGCTGCTCGATGCACCATGTTCCTCCACCGGAACCGTTCGCCGTCATCCGGACGTGCCGTGGACGAAATCGCCAGCCGACATTGAAAAGCTCGCTGACCTGCAGCGCCGCATGCTGGGCCGTGCCGTGTCGATGGTGAAGCCGGGCGGACGCGTGGTCTTCTCCAATTGCTCGCTCGATCCGCTCGAAGGCGAGATGCTCTATGAGCGATTCCTGACGGATGAACCGGCTGTGGAAAATGATCCTCTCCGACCTGGCGAAATCGCCGGCACGGATGATTTCCTGACGCCGCAAGGCACGTTGCGCACCACGCCGGCGGATATGGATTTGGGCCGTCCGGAGATTTCCGGACTTGATGGCTTCTTCGCCGCGAGGTTGCGCCGCACCGACTGAAAAGCAGGCACTTATCCCCAGTTGCGGATGGCGGACAAATACGCCTTCGCACAATGCCTTGAATCATATAAATCTTACGGCCGGGGGGTGCATGTCTGGAGTGATTTCTTGTCTATGGCGGCGGGCAACACGGCTGGCCTTTGGGCGCTCGTCGCCAAGGAGATCTGGCGCAAGGCTCGCGGCCGTTTGCGCGCCGGCCCGGTCTATCGCTGGCGCTACACCGGACGCACGCCCGAGCGCGTTCTGATCGCACCGCCTGATCTGAGGCTCGCCGACCAGCAGATTGCACTCGAAATCTATTATGGACGCTACCCGCTCGCCGGCCACTTCGTCGAAACCGGCGGTGAATCGCCCTTCCGCATCGAAGTGCCGGATCGCAACTGGCAGAAATCGCTGCACAGCTTCCGCTGGTTGCGCCACATGCGCGCCGCCGGCACCGAACTGGCCGCTGCCAATGCTCGCGCTTTGGTGTCTGACTGGATCGCCAGCCATGGCAACCGGATTTCCGGCGTGGCCTGGGAGCCGGCGACGACGGCCAGGCGCATCATCGCCTGGCTGCAGCATTCGTCGGTGGTGCTGCAGGGCGCGGAATTCCGCTTCTACCGCAGCTATCTGAAATCGCTGGCACTTCAGATCCGCTATCTGCGCTCGATCGCCCGCGAAATGCCCGACGGCGAAGAGCGCCTGCGCGCCCGCATTGCGCTTGCGTTTGCCGCGCTATCGCTGCCGGCGCCGATCTCGGCGCTGCGAGGCGCCACTCGCAACCTGGCCGAGGAACTCGACCGGCAAATCCTGCCCGATGGCGGGCACATCTCGCGCAATCCCTTGGCCGTGCTGGAATTGCTCGCCGACCTGCTGCCGCTGCGCCAGACCTATGCCAACCAGGCCGAAGCGCCGCCGGATGCGCTGATCGGCGCAATCGAGCGGATGCTGCCGGCTTTGCGTTTCTTCCGCCACCAGGATGGCAGCCTCGCCCGCTTCAACGGCATGGGCGTGACCATCCACGACCGCATCGTCGCCATCATGCGCCATGACGATACGGCCGGCGCGCCGCTGCTGCATGCACCGCATTCAGGCTATGAGCGCCTTTCGCTAGGCACGACAACGGTTATCGCCGATACCGGCGTACCGCCGCCCAGCGAAGTATCGGAAACGGCTCATGCCGGCTGTCTTTCGTTCGAAATGTCATCCGGGCGCCAGCACTATATCGTCAATGCAGGCGTCGACGCCTTCGGCGCCGACGAGTTCCGGCCGCTTTCCCGTGCCACCGCCGCGCATTCGACGGCCTCCCTGAACGACACCTCCTCGGCTCGTTTCAATCATTCACCGCGCGTCAACGGCCTGCTCGGCTCGCTGCTGATCGGCGGTCCCCGGCATGTGCGCTCCGAGCGCCTCGATACCAAGGAAATGCAGGGCTTCGTCGCCAGCCATGACGGATATGTCTCCCGTTTCGGCATTTATCACGAACGGGAAATGACGCTGTCGGAAGGCGGCGACGTGCTGAGCGGCATCGATCGCTTCCTGCTTGCCGGCGGCGCTACGCCTCGTGACAATGGCCAAGACCTCGTCACCATTCGCTTCCACATCCACCCTGATGTCCTGCTTTATCAGGATGAGCATGGCCGGTTGGTGTTGGCTACTCCCCATTCCGACAGTTGGGTGTTGACCTCTAAGGACGTGGAGCCCGCGGTGGAGGAATCCATCTTCTTTGCCGGCCTTGGCGGGCCGCGCCACAGCCGTCAGATCGTGCTGGCCTTCAAGGCTTCCCAGAAGCCCGAAGTCCGCTGGCGGTTCAAGCGGCTCTCCGCGCAAGCGCGGCCGCAGGATTGAGTGGCTTGGTGCCCTCGGACATTTGATTTCCCGGCGCAGTATGGTAGGCCCTGCGCATCCTCTCAAAACAGAAGGGCGTTAACGCAATGGCCGTCGCCTCCAAGAACATTCCCGCACCGGATCTGGTCGCGATCCGTCGCGCGCTGATCTCCGTTTCCGACAAGACCGGGCTCTTGGAGTTCGCCCGGGCACTCAGCGGGGTCGGCGTGGAACTCGTTTCTACCGGGGGCACCGCGCGCGCCATCGCCGAGGCGGGCATCGCCGTGCGCGACGTCTCGGAACTGACAGGCTTTCCCGAGATCATGGACGGTCGCGTAAAGACGCTGCATCCTTCGGTGCATGGCGCGCTGCTTGGCATTCGCGACGATGCCGAACATGCCGAAGCGATGCACGCGCATGGCATCGAACCAATCGATCTTCTCGTCGTCAATCTCTATCCGTTCGAGGAGGTCCGGCAGTCCGGCGCGGATTATTCTTCGATTGTCGAGAATATCGACATCGGCGGACCGGCGATGGTACGCGCCTCGGCCAAGAACCATGCCTATGTCGCGACGATCGTCGATCCTGCGGACTACGCGGCCGTGCTCAATGCGCTGGAGATGAACAGCGGATCGCTATCGCTCGAATTGCGCAAGAAGCTCGCGGCGAAGGCGTTTTCGCGCACCGCAGCCTATGATGCGGCGATCTCCGGCTGGTTCGCCGAAGCGCTCGAAATCGAAGCGCCGACGTGGCGGGCTTTCGGCGGCAAGCTCGAAAGCGTCATGCGCTACGGCGAAAACCCTCATCAAACCGCCGGCTTCTACGTCACCAGCGACCAGCGGCCCGGCGTCGCCACCGCCACGCAGCTTCAAGGCAAGCAACTTTCCTACAACAACATCAACGACACCGATGCGGCGTTCGAACTGGTGGGCGAATTCGATCCGGCACGGGCCGCGGCCGTTGCCATCATCAAGCACGCCAATCCTTGCGGCGTGGCGGAAGGCGACACGCTGAAGGCAGCCTATGAAAAGGCGCTTGCCTGCGACCCGGTTTCGGCCTTCGGCGGCATCGTCGCCGTGAACCGCCTGCTCGATGCGGAGGCGGCGGAGGAGATCGTCAAGATCTTCACCGAGGTCATCATCGCGCCGGAGGCGAGCGAGGAGGCTCAGGCGATCATTGCGGCCAAGAAGAATTTGCGCCTGCTGGTCACCGGCGGCCTGCCTGATTCACGCGCGCCGGGGCTCGCCGTCAAGTCGGTTGCCGGCGGCCTTCTGGTGCAAGGCCGTGATAATGCCGTGGTTGACGGGCTCGACCTCAAGGTGGTGACGAAACGGGCGCCGAGCGCCCAGGAAATGGCCGATCTGAAATTCGCCTTTCGGGTCGCCAAGCATGTCAAATCGAACGCCATCGTCTACGCCAAGGACCTTGCCACGGTCGGCATCGGCGCCGGCCAGATGAGCCGTGTGGATTCCTCGCGCATCGCCGCGCGCAAAGCGCTCGATGCGGCTGAGGCAGCGGGGCTGGCCGAGCCGCTGACCAGGGGCTCGGTGGTGGCCTCGGATGCCTTTTTCCCGTTCGCCGACGGCTTGATGTCAGCGATCGAGGCCGGCGCCACCGCCGTTATCCAGCCGGGCGGCTCGATGCGTGACGACGAGGTGATCGCCGCAGCCGACGAGCATGGCATCGCCATGGTGTTCACCGGTACTCGACACTTCAGGCACTGATCCCGCAACGAAACGTGGATTACGTTTCCGGATTGTCGGCGGGATAGGGCGTCGGCCACAGGAGCGCCATGCCGCCGACAAGGAACAGCAGGATCACCGCCATGCCGAGCCGCGGCGAGCCACTGGCGGCGGTGACGGTTGCGACAAGAAAAGGTGCCACGAAGCTGGTCGCGCGCCCGGCAAGCGCGTAGATGCCGAAATAGCGGCCCGCTTCGTCGGCGGTGACGCTGCGCGCCAGATAAGAGCGCGACGAAGCTTGCACCGGGCCGAAGGCAAGGCCGACCAGCAGGCCGAAAACGATATAGGCCTTTTCGGCTGGCGTCCCGAACATTCCGCCCGTATCGGTGCCCGGAAGCATCAAGACGCCGAACAGGGTGAAGCCGGGCCCTGTGGAGATAATGCCGGAGGTGGCGACAATCAACGCCGCCAGCGCAATCATCACCACCGCCTTGGAGCCCAATGCGCTGTCGAGCCGGCTGGCGACAAGGCAGCCGAAGATCGCAACGACATTGAGGATAATGCCGAACAGGCCGATTTCGGTGACGGACCAGCCGAACATCGCTGCGGCGAACACGCCTCCGAGGCCGAGCAGCGCATTCACGCCGTCTTGATAAACCATGCGGGCGAGGAGGAAACGCAGGATGCCGCTGCGCCTTCTCACCTCGCCGAGCGTGGCCTTCAATTCCGTCAGGCCCTGCCGCACCGCAGGACGAAGCGGCATGCCTCGGGCGCCGTCGGGCGTGAAAAAGAACATCGGCAGGATGAAAATGAAATACCAGAGCGCCGACAGCGGCCCCGTCGCCCGTGCGTCCTCGCCGAGCTTGGGGTCGAGGCCGAACAATGGCTCGGCGCCGATCAGCGTACGGCCGGTTTCGGGCGAGCCGGCCATCAGCGCGACGACGAAGATCAGCACGATCATGCCGCCTAGATAGCCCAGCCCCCACGCGATATTGGAAATCCTGCCGATCTCGGATTTCGAGACCAGTCTCGGCATCATGGAATCGTTGAATACAACCGAGAACTCGGCGGCAACCGCGGCAAGCGAAAACAGCAGGATAACCGGCACGAGCGGTGAGCCGGGAGCGGCAAACCACAGCGCGCACAGGCTGGCGATCTTGATGGCGGCGAAGAAGGCGATCCACGGCTTGCGCGGGCCGGTCTGGTCGGCAATCGAGCCCAGTATCGGCGACAATATAGCGATGACGAAGCCGCCAATGGCGATGCCGTAGGCCCAGGCCGCCTGTCCCATTGCCGGGTCGCTGGCCATGCGGGAGACCACATAGGGACCGAAGATGAAGGTCGTGACCACCGTGAAGAACGGCTGTGCCGCCCAATCGAAGAACATCCAGCCCCAGATGCCCGCGCGCGAGGCGGTCTTCGTCCGTTCATGCGCCGGTTCGATGTCGATTGCGCGCCGGGTCAACTGGTAAGATCGCTCATGAGGCCGGAAGCGACGGAGAGCCGCGAGACAGTGAGGTCGCCGCCTTCGGTCAGGCCCTGCAGGCGTTCGCGCGTGCGCGAGATGCGCTCGCCCCCGGCGGCAAGCCAGGCTCCGACCGGATCGTCGGAGGCGCCGAAAGCCGTGAGGGCGGCGACTGCGATGCCGCGTCGCGCCGTATCGATCGTGTCGCCCGCGCGCGACAGCGCCAAGCCGTCATAATAGTCCGAAGGCGTGATCGCTTGTGCCGCGCTCTCGATCCGAGCGATGCGGAACGCGTCGCTGACTGAAAAGAATGCCCTGGCGGCCGCGACGATTTCGGTATCCGCTGCCTTGGCGACCAGCGAAATGTCCGGAATGAACTCGGCGACATCGCCGATCGCCAGGCGTTCCGTAAGAAGCTCCGGGGCGCCGAGCGCCGCCAAGCCTTGCCGGCGCCCCTCCAGGCGCGCCTTGTCGAAGGATGGCAGCAGCGAGGGCAATTTCGGCTCCAGCGCCAGCCGCGCCTTGTGGAGGGCGGCGATCTGGGCGTCAACCGTGCCTTCGCCGTCGTCGTTGCGCAAATACCAGCCGCTGGTCACGAAGATGAGCCGGCCGAGCGATTGGTAAAGGTCCAGCTGCACCTGTCCGTCGATGCGGTTGTCGAGCGCATCGATTTCGCGGTAGAGCGCCGGCAGGTCGAAACCGGCGCGAACAACCACGAAGGCCCGCACGACGTCGGCTGCCGTGCGTCCGGTTGCCTCCTGCAATCGGTTGACGAAGGATGGCCCTCCGCGATTGACCAGGTCGTTGGCCAGCACACGCGCGATGATCTCGCGCCGCAGCCGATGGCCTGCGATCTCGGCGGCATATTTTTTCTGCATTTTCCGAGGGAAGTACTCCATCAGATCGCGCTCGAAATGCGGATCGTCGAGCAGATCGCTGCCGACGATGTCGGAAAAGAGCACGATTTTGGCATAGGCCAGCAGCACGCCGAGTTCAGCCCGGGTCAGTTGCTCGCCGCGTGCCTCGCGCGCCGCAAGTGCCGCGGGCGAGGGCAGCGTCTCGACCCCGCGGTCGAGCAGCCCGCGCCGCTCCAGCGCGCTGATGAAACGCGCCTGATGCGGCAGGTCGGCGACGCCGCGTTTGCTTTGCAGCGAAAGCGCCAGTGTCTGCTGGTAATTGTTGGCCAGCACCAGGGAAGCGACCTCATCGGTCATGTCGGCCAGAAGCTTGTTGCGGGCTGGCCGCGTCAGCGTTCCCTTGCGCATCGCCGAAGCGAGCGCGATCTTGATGTTGACCTCGACGTCCGACGAGTTGACGCCGCCGGAATTGTCGATCGCGTCCGAATTGCATCGGCCGCCGAGCAGTCCGAATTCGATCCGGGCGCGCTGGGTGACGCCGAGATTGGCGCCTTCGCCGATGACCTTGACGCGCAGGTCGGCGGCGTTGACGCGGATCGCATCGTTGGCGCGGTCGCCGACCTCCTGATTGGTCTCGTTCGTCGCCTTGATATAGGTGCCGATGCCGCCGAACCAGAGCAGGTCGACCGGCGCGCGAAGGATTGCCCGTATGATCTCGCTTGGCGAGGCGACGGTCCCTTCCAATCCGATGGCCTTGGCCGCCTCCGTGGACAGCGTCACCGATTTCTGGCCGCGCGAGACGACAATGCCGCCCGCCGACAGTTTCGAACGGTCGTAGTCCTGCCAGCTCGAACGCTGCAGGTTGAACAGGCGCTGTCGCTCAGCAAAAGAAGCTGCGGGATCCGGGTCCGGATCGATGAAGATGTCGCGGTGGTCGAAAGCCGCAATCAGCCGCGTCTGTTCGGACAGCAACATGCCGTTGCCGAACACGTCGCCCGACATGTCGCCGACGCCCACCACGGTGAACGGCGAAGTCTGGATGTCGCGGTTCATCTCGCGGAAATGCCGCTTCACCGCCTCCCAGGCGCCACGCGCGGTAATGCCCATCTTCTTGTGATCGTAGCCGGCCGACCCGCCGGAGGCGAAGGCGTCGTCCAGCCAGAAATCATGCGCGGCGCTGATGGCATTGGCGGTGTCGGAGAATGTCGCGGTGCCCTTATCGGCGGCGACGACGAAATAGGGGTCGTCGCCGTCGCGCCGCAGCACATCCTTCGGGGTGACCACTTTGTCGCCCTCGAGGTTGTCGGTGACCGAAAGCAGGCTTGAGACGAAATTGACATAGGCTTTCTTGCCGGCCTCGAACACGGCTTCGCGGCCACCGCTTGAGGGCGGGCGCTTCGGGTAGAAGCCGCCTTTGGCGCCAACCGGCACGATGACTGCGTTCTTGACCTGCTGCGCCTTGACCAGCCCGAGCACTTCGGTGCGGTAATCCTGGGCCCGGTCGGACCAGCGCAGGCCGCCGCGCGCCACCGGTCCGAAGCGAAGATGCACACCTTCGACCTCCGATCCATACACGAAGATCTCGCGCCAGGGACGCGGTTCGGGCAGGCCCTCTATGGCACGGGAATCCAGCTTGATCGCCAGTGATTCGCCTCTCTCTTTGGTTCCGGCAACGAAATAATTGGTGCGCAGCGAGGCTTCGATCAGGTTCAGATAGCGCCGGATAATCGTATCGTCGTCGATATTGGGCACCTGTTCGAGCGCGTCCTTGATCGCCGCCTTCAAGTGCTTTGCCGTGACCTCGCCGTCCTTTGCGGCCGGATCGAAATGCGCGATGAAAAGGCTGAACAGCGCGCCCGCGATCTGCGGATAACGGTTGAGGGAGGCGGCAATGAAGTCCTGACTCTGCGGAATGCCGGCCTGCTGCAGATAGCGGCCATAGGCACGCAAGATACCAATGGCGGGAGCGCCCAGTGCGGCGGTCTGCGCCAACGCGTTATAGCCGTCATTGTCGGCGTCGCCGCGCCACACCGACAGGAAGACTTCCTTGAACAGCCCGCCCTCGTCGGTCAGGTCGATCGTCTTGCCATAGGCGCTTTCGAGTTCCATGTCGTGGATGAAGACGGGCTCGGAAGCTTCGTCGCCGATCTCGAAGGTGCGTTCGCTGATCACCCGAAAGCCCATATTCTCCAGAATGGGCACGCGCCGCGAAAGCGATACCGGCGCACCATGATGATAGATTTTCAGGGACGCCTGCTCCGGCTGCTGGCCGGTGTCGCGGTAATAGTCGACGGCAATCGGATGGCCTTCGTCGATCTCGGCGATCCGGCCGGCATCGACCAGGGCGACTTCGGGGGAAAAGCTGCCGCGGTAGCTTTCGGGAAAACGTGCCGCGATGGCGGCGAGACCCGCATCCGCGCCGGAGCTGGCCGCCGCCTCGACCAGCGCGTCCTCCCAGGTGCGCACGATATCGCGGACCGCAGCCTCGATCACATGCTCCTCGACCTTCGGCGTTCTGCCGCCGGAACGGCCGATGATGAAATGGACGCGCGCCAGGCCGCCTTCCGGGAAGGCCGGATAATAGGCCGACAGCCGGCCCTCGAACACGGTCTTCAGATAAGTGCCCATTTTTTCGCGAGCGACGCTGTCATACCGGTCGCGCGGCGCGAAGATGATGACCGAGACGAAGCGATCGAACTGGTCGACGCGTACCAGCGCACGCACGCGTGGCCGTTCGATCAGACCGAGTATGGCCTGCGCATGCTTGCGCAGCGTCGGCACGTTAATCTGAAACAGTTCATCGCGCGGATAGCCTTCCAGCACGGTGATCAGGGCCTTGCCGGAATGATCGGCCGGATCGAAGCCGGATTTGGCGATGACCGCCTGCACCTTTGAACGCAGGTAGGGGATTTTCATCACCGAGCGGGTGTAGGCCGAAGACGTGAACAGGCCGACGATGCGCAACTCGCCGAGCAGCGCGCCTTTGGCGTCGTAGGTCTTCACGCCGATATAGTCGAGATAGACGCGCCGGTGCACCATCGACTTGGCGTTGGCCTTGGTGACGATCAGCGGATCGGGGCCATGCAGGAAGGCGCGGATTTCGGGCGTCGTCGTGTGGACGTCGGCCTCGCGGCGCAGCACCAGAACGCCCGGATCGCCCAATATGCCGAGACCGGGCTTGCCGATACGGTCCAGCGTGCCGCTCTTCAGGTCGCCGGTGTAGCGAAACTCGCGCATGCCGAGGAAGACGAAATTATCCTCGCGCAGCCACTCCAGGAAAGCGACGGCCTCCGCCATTGCGCCCTGGTCGAGCCGGATCGGCGAATAGCGGAACTCGCTTACCGCCTGGTCGAGCCGCGCCAGCATCGGCTTCCAATCGGCGACGGCGGCCCGCACCTGCAGCAGTACGTTCTTCAGGCGCTCTTCCAAATTGCTGGCCTGTTTGGCCGTAAGCGCCCTGATATGGACATGGACGACGCTGACCCGGTCGGCGCCATGATCGCTTTTTGCCGGTCCGCCCTCACCAAGGATGCGCTCGACGCCGTTCTTGCCATGTGTGACCAGAAGGACCGGATGGGTGACGAATGTCGGTTCGCCGGCGCTTTCGGTTATCTCGCCAAGGATGGAATCGAACAGGAACGGCATATTGTCGTTGACGATGGTGATGATCGTCAGCGGCCGCTCGCCGAGCCGGATGCCGGTGTCAAGATCGATGGCAACGACGCTTGCGCCCTTGCGATGCCGGAAGACTGCATGCTCGGCAAGTTCCGCAGCCTTGCCGAGCATGGCCGGATCATAGGCGGAGACGTCTTCTTCCGAAGCTCGGGCGAGCAAATAGTCTGCAAGATGCGCCGGCTTTTCACCCGCTCTCGACGTCACGGCCTTCTTTGCCGTGGACCCCGATCTGACGCTGCTTGCCATGATGCCGACACCCCCCTCGTCACGAGCTTCGCTGCCATCGTAGCAGATGAAACGTGCTTGGCGACATCGCATTGATGCGAAATACAAATGTCGCACGAAAGGAAATTGCGTCGCTGAGCGACGAAATTGCGGCCAGGAAGTTTTGGTTCAGGCGGAAGCCCCCGAACGCGATGCGTGGGCGCCGGCATTCAGATCCGGCGCCGCGGGAAAGATGACCGGCTTACGCGGCGCCGGCCGTCTTCGACTTTTCAAAGCGCTTGCGCTCGTTGGGATCAAGATAGAGCTTGCGCAGACGAATGGTCTTCGGCGTCACCTCGACCAGTTCGTCGTCCTGGATCCAGGCCAGCGCCCGCTCCAGCGTCATGCGCACCGGTGGCGTCAGCTTGACCGCTTCATCCTTGCCGGCGGCGCGGATATTGGTCAGCTTCTTGCCCTTCAGCACGTTCACTTCGAGGTCGTTGTCCCGGGAGTGAATACCGATGATCATGCCCTGATAGACCTTTACGCCGGCGTCGATGACCATCGGCCCGCGATCTTCGAGGTTCCACAGCGCATAGGCGACGGCCTCGCCCTGCTCGTTGGAGATCAGCACGCCATTGGTGCGTCCGGGCAGTTCCCCCTTGTAGGGCTGGTATGAATGGAACAGCCGGTTCATCACCGCCGTGCCGCGCGTGTCGGTCAGCAGTTCGGACTGGTAGCCGATGAGGCCGCGTGTCGGCGCATGGAAGACCAGGCGCTGGCGGTTTCCGCCGGAAGGCTTCAGTTCGACCATGTCGGCCTTGCGCTCCGACATCTTTTGCACCACCACGCCGGCATGTTCCTCGTCGACGTCGATGACGACTTCCTCGACCGGCTCCATCAACTGGCCGTTGTCGTCCTTCTGCATGACGACGCGCGGGCGCGACACGGCAAGCTCGAACCCCTCGCGGCGCATCGTCTCGATCAGCACGGCAAGCTGAAGCTCGCCGCGCCCGGACACGTAGAACGAATCCTTGTCCGCCGATTCCTCGATCTTGAGCGCGACATTGCCTTCCGCCTCGCGCAGCAGGCGATCACGGATGACGCGGCTGGTGACCTTGTCGCCTTCGGTGCCGGCAAGCGGGCTGTCGTTGACAAGGAACGACATGGTGACGGTCGGCGGGTCGATCGGCTGGGCCTTCATCGGTTCGTTCACCGCGGGATCGCAGAAGGTGTCGGCGACGGTGCCCTTGGAAAGGCCGGCAATGGCCACGATGTCGCCCGCCTGCGCTTCCTCGATCGGCTGACGCTCGATGCCGCGAAAAGCCAGGATCTTGGAGATACGGCCGTTCTCCAGCAGCGTGCCGTCATGGTGCAGCACCTTGACGGCCTGGTTGGGCTTCAGCGTGCCGGATTCGATACGGCCGGTGATGATGCGGCCAAGGAAAGGGTTGGCTTCCAGGATGGTGCCGATCATGCGGAACGGGCCGCCGCCGACTTTGGGCGCCGGCACGTGGTCGAGCACCAGGTCGAACATCGGCGCCAGGCCCTGATCCTTCGGACCTTCGGGGCTTGCGGCCATCCAGCCGTCGCGGCCCGAGCCGTAGAGAATGGGAAAATCGAGCTGCTCGTCAGTGGCGTCGAGAGCTGCGAACAGGTCGAACACCTCGTTGATGACCTCGGTGTGGCGGGCGTCCGGGCGATCGATCTTGTTAATTGCCACGATCGGCTTGAGACCGACCTTGAGCGCCTTGCCGACGACGAACTTGGTCTGCGGCATCGGACCTTCGGCCGCGTCGACCAGCACGATGGCGCCATCGACCATGTTGAGGATGCGTTCGACCTCGCCGCCGAAATCGGCGTGGCCGGGCGTATCAACGATGTTGATGCGGGTATCCTTCCACTCCACCGAAGTGGCCTTGGCGAGAATGGTGATGCCGCGCTCTTTTTCGATGTCGCCCGAGTCCATCACGCGCTCGGCCACGCGCTGGTTGTCGCGCACGGAGCCGGACTGTTTCAGGAGCGCGTCGACCAGCGTCGTCTTGCCATGGTCAACGTGTGCGATGATCGCAATATTGCGGAGTTTCATTGTTGGATCCGGGAAGGTTGCAGGCACGCCGATGCGCCGCGCCGCGTTTCGTTTGTGGGCGCGCTCATACATGGTTTTTCGCAATTGCGAAAGAGGCGGACGAAAATCCGTCCGCCGCTCAGAGCGCCGTGCGTCCAACTAGACGCACAAAGGACGCTCTAAAAACCTTGATGGAGCATCGGATCAAACCGAAAACCGGCTTCCACTTTTCGGTCCGATGCTCATACCAAGCCGCGCTTTTCCATCATGGCGTCGGGCGATGGCATCTTGCCGCGAAAAGCCGTGTAGAGTTCCTCGGGATCGGCCGAGCCGCCGGCGGCGTAGATGTATTTGTGCAACCGCTCGGCCATGGCCTGATCGAAGACGTTGCCGGTTTCCTCGAAGGCCTGGAATGCGTCGGCGTCGAGCACCTCCGACCACATGTAGGAATAGTATCCGGCCGAGTAGCCTTCGCCGGAAAACACATGCTGGAAGTGTGGCGTGCGGTGACGCATGACGATGGCATCCGGCATATTCAGCCCTGCGAGCGTCTCGGCCTCGAAGGCGAGCGGGTCTGCCGGTGCATCGGCGCGGGCATGATAGGCCATGTCGACCAGCGCCGAAGCGGTGAACTCCACCGTGTTGAAGCCGGCGCCGAAGGTTCTTGCCTCCAGCATCTTGTCGAGCAGGGCCTTCGGCATCGGCTCGCCGGTCCTGTAGTGAAGCGCGTGCTTTTCCAGCACTTGCGGAACGGTCAGCCAATGCTCGTAAAGCTGCGAGGGCAGTTCGACGAAGTCGCGCGACACCGATGTGCCGGCGACCGAGGGCCAGGTCACATTGGAGAGCATTCCATGCAGGGCGTGGCCGAATTCATGAAACAGCGTCTTGGCCTCGTCGAGCGACAGCAGCGCTGCCTCGCCCGCGCCTGGCTTGGCGAAATTCATGATATTGTAGATGATCGGTTTCGAACCGTGGCCTAGCTTGTAACCGGACTGCAGCGCGCTCATCCACGCGCCCGAACGCTTGGAGGGCCTGGCGAAGTAATCGGCGAGAAACAGCCCGCGCCGGCTGCCATCGGCATTGAAAACCTCGAAAACGCGCACATCGGGATGCCAGGCGGCAATACCGGACTTTTCGACGAAGCTGATGCCGAACAGCCGCGTCGCCACATCGAAACAGGCGTCGATAATGCGTTCGAGCTGCAGATAGGGCTTCAGTTCGGCTTCGTCGAAGGCGTATTTTTCGGCCCGCAATTTTTCCTGGTAGTAACGCCAGTCCCAGGCGGCGAGCGGCTCGTTGCTGCCTTCGGCTGCCGCCAGGCGCTGTAACTCGATCTGATCGGCGGCGGCTTTTTCGCGCGCCTTGTCCCAGACCGGCTCAAGGAGGCCCAAGACCGCCGCCGGCGTCTTGGCCATCGTATCGTCCAGTTTCAGCGCCGCGTAGCTTTCATAGCCGAGAAGTCTGGCCTTTTCGGCGCGCAGTTCGAGTGTGCGCCGGACGACGTCGCCATTGTCGGTCGCTCCACCCGTTTCGCCCCGGCCGGCAAAGGCGCGGAAAGCCTTCTCCCGAAGATCGCGGCGCTGCGAGAATGTCGTGAACGGCTCGTAGATCGAGCGCGAGAGGGTGACGGCGTAGCGGCCTTTCTGCCCGCGCATTTCGGCGGCCTGCGCCATGGCGCTTTTCAGGAAATCCGGCAGGCCGGCGAGGTCGCCCTCGTCGAGGAACAGCGCCCAGTCGCGCTCGTCGGCAAGCACGTTCTGACCGAAATTGGCGCCGAGCGAGGCCAGTTCCTCGTTGATCGCGGCAAGCCTTGCCTTGCCGTCGGCAGCAAGCTTCGCGCCGGCTCTGACGAAACCCTTCCAGCTTCGCTCCAGCACGCGCAGCGTCTCGGCATCGAGACCGAGCGTTTCGCGGCGGGCATAGAGATCGTCGATGCGGGCGAAAAGCTTCTCGTTCATCGAGATGGCAGAGAAATGCCGCGCCATTTTCGGCGAGATTTCACGCTCGAGCGTCTGGATATTTTCATTGGTGTGCGCACCGGCGCGACACCAGAAGATGGAGGAGACCCGGTCCAGCGCCTCACCGCCGAGCTCCAGTGCCTTCAATGTGTTGTCGATCGTCGCCGGGTCCGGACTGTCGGCGATGGCGGCAATCTCCGTCTCATGCGCCTTCAACGCGGCATCGAAAACCGGGCCGAAATCACTGTCATGGATGCGCGCGAAATCCGGCAGGCCGAGCGGGCCGTCCCATTGTGTCAAAGGATGAGTGGCGAGATCGATCTTGTCTTTGGCGGGCATCAAGGATGGGGTCTTTCGAATTGAATGAATGCGCGGTGCGGCGGGCACGGTCGATGTAGGTTCGCACGGTCCTTCGCGCAACTCTAGACCGTTTCAATACAGCCCCGAAACTGTCTAGGGGCGCAGGGTGCAACAAGGCAACGGCCAGCCGCCGCGGAAGCAATCAGTAGGAATCGCAGGTTTCGGCGACCGTGGCCTGGCGATTGCCGGCAATGCGGCCATCCGAGATCACGAATGTCTCACGCATCAGAATATCGTTGGCCGGAAAATCATAGCAGGCGAGGACGGTGGTCGTGTCACCCTGATCGGCCTCGATCCGGTGACGAATGGTTGCGCCTTCGCTCGCCGTCTCCCACTCGTCCATGGAGGCGATGAACTCGCTCTTCGACTGGGTGACGCCGAGATCGTCGAGCGTTATCGACGCATCGTCGGCGAGCAGGTTTGCCAGTTCGTCTAGATCGACCGCGAGAACGGCCGCGTACCATTGTTCGATCAGATCGCTGTCCGACGCCCGCGAGGGAAGCGCTGTCAGCAAGGCCAGCAAGAAAAGGGAGGCGGCAATCCGTTTTCCGGTCATCGACGCCTCCTGCGTGACTTCAATCCACGTCCGGCCGATGGAAATCGCCGGTTTCGTTGTTCATGACCCACAATTCTCCGGTCGAAATATCGAACCATGCGCCGTAGAGCGTCAGGCTGCCTTTTCCCTCGAGTATCTTGACGCAAGGAAAGGTCCGCAGATTGGCAATCGAGTAACGGATCGAGATCCGTTCGAGCGATGTCTGCCGCTCGGCTGCGGTCATCATCGCGTTGCCGCCGACGGTCTCGGCCGCGGGCGCGAGCAGGCTCACCCATTTGCCGATGAAGTCGCCAGGCGAAAGCGGCTGGGCGTTGGTGTCCAGTGCTGCCTTGATACCGCCGCAGCGCCCGTGGCCCATGACGACGATATTCTTGACCTTGAGGGCTTGAACCGCGAATTCGAGCGCCGCCGAGGTCGAGTGGAACTCTCCGTCCGGAGTATAGGGCGGCACCAGATTGGCGACGTTGCGCAACACGAACAGTTCGCCCGGACTGGCGTCGAAGATGATTTCCGGTGCCGATCGCGAGTCGCAACAGGCGATGA
The DNA here is from genome assembly GCF_047739745.1 of Borborobacter xinjiangensis. Classification (NCBI taxonomy): domain Bacteria; kingdom Pseudomonadati; phylum Pseudomonadota; class Alphaproteobacteria; order Hyphomicrobiales; family Phyllobacteriaceae; genus Borborobacter; species Borborobacter xinjiangensis. Next base: position 19,050 of record NZ_JBLLVA010000028.1, read on the forward strand.
CCAGCGTCTCGGGCGTCTGGCCTTTCTGCGCAAGCTCCCGCGCGGTTTCGGAATGGAAGCGTCCACTCATGAAGTGGCGATAGCCGGCGAGGAGTTTTTCTGGCAGGTGGGTCATGGCAATTCGGAATATCGGCAAGTGTAGGCGCGATCAACGTGAATCGTTGTGCCGGACGCAGATAATGGTGCAGATTTCCGCGTCGCCACAATATCAGGCAGGCATGCTCCCGCCCGGAAGGGTGAAATGGCGTAGCCGCACCATGGCGAGCGGATGCGAAAGGCTCTGCGCGTCGGTCTCGAGCTGCAGTTCGTCGCCGCCGCGTTTTGTCGTCCGTGCCAGGATTTCGAACACCGCCGCGGTCGTCGACTGCAAGGCCCTCTCGTCGGCCTGCCCATCTAGCAGCCTGGCGAGAAAGACAGCGGCGGTCAGGTCGCCGAGGCCGTTCGGCGGCCGCTCGACGATGCCGTGCTCGGCAAGCAGGGTCGTCGAACGAGTCACGAGCAGGTTGCCGGTGCCGCCCGCCACGAGCGATGGGGCGGAGGTGATGAGCATCCTCGGTCGGCCAAGCGCCCTTGCGGCGCTGACAGTGGATTCAAGATCGTCCAGCTTGCGGCCGACGATCCATTCGAGTTCGTAGCGGTTGGGCGTCACGATATCGGCGATGGGAATGAGTGCGTCGCGCAGCATGGCCGCCAGTGCTTCGGGCACATAGAGCCCGCCGAGATCGCCCATCACCGGGTCGCACACATAGAGGGCACGCGGGTTGCGCGCCCGAACGGCGGCGACCAGAGATGCGACTGCCTCGGCCTGCGCGGCGTCACCGAGGTAGCCGGAAAGCACGCCTGCCACTTCGCCAAGCCATGGGGCGGTTTCCAGATCCTTCATCAAAGCGGAGAATTGTTCCGCCCCCGGCACGATCCGCGTCGCTCGGCCATGCCCCGGATGCCACGGCAGAATGACGGTCGGCACCGCCCAGACAGGATATCCAAGTGTTTCCAGGGCAAAGACCGCGGCGCGGTTGCCCACCGAACCGCGGGCCACGTGACTGGAAATGACGATCACGGCGCGCGGCGTGCCGCCTGGCTCAGCGTTCATGAAGTCAGGCGCCCCGCAATACGAACATCAGCAGCCACGCCAACAAGCCGATGCAAATAATCAGCCCGAGGATGCGCCCGATCCTCGTGCCCCAATATTCGATCCGGTCTTCAGGATCAGCGTCGCTTGCCGTCATGTGGTTGCGCGCGCGCCGCATCCCGCGCGAAATCAGGGAGCCTCCGCCGCTGTCGGCCTCCAGCCTTACGCGCTCCAGAATGCGCCGCGATTCGGCGCTCCTGTCCTTGTCACGGTCTGCCATGCTCAAGACCCCCTTGGTCGAACCCTACTGCTTTTGCAGCCTTCGGCACAGTGTGCAAATCCTCCTACACGCACGAACAGGCGAGCTTGCAGCCGTTTCCTTCCCTCGCCATTGTGCTACCTGTTGCCGACTCGGTCATGTTCCAGGAAATATTCCATGTTCGCCCAGCGACTTTACCGCTTTCCCACCATTCGTCTTCCCGCGGCTTTTCTGGTTTTCACGGCGCTGCTGCCGCTGCTTGCCGGTTGCGGGTTCAACACCATTCCGACGGCCGAGGAGAGAGCCAAGGCGGCATGGAGCGAGGTGCTCAACCAATATCAGCGTCGCGCCGACCTGATCCCCAATCTGGTCGAGACGGTGAAAGGTTATGCCGCGCATGAGAAGGACGTGCTGGAATCAGTGGTCGAAGCGCGCGCCAAGGCCACCCAGGTGACGCTGCCACCCGATGCGCTCGAGGATCCACAAAAGTTCAAAGCATTCCAGGACAGTCAATCGGGGCTGACCAGCGCACTGTCGCGGCTGCTCGCCGTCGTGGAGAATTATCCCGACCTCAAAGCCAACCAGAATTTCCTGGCGTTGCAGGCACAGCTCGAAGGCACCGAAAACCGCATCGCCGTTGCGCGGCGCGATTATATCGAGACGGTGCGCGTCTATAACACCACGCTGCGCACCTTCCCCTCGCTGATCTGGGCGAAGCTCTGGTTCACCGACAATCAGCCGTTCCAGAACTTCACCGTGGCCGAAGACAAGATCGAGACGCCGAAAGTCGATTTCAACCAGGGTGGATGAACGGTTCGGCATGAGGCTTGCGGCTTTGTTCAGGCCCATGCGGCACTGCCGTAATCGGATGTCGGGCCGCAATTGGTCGCGGGCACTCGTGGCCATGCTCGCGTTGCTGCCGGCGTTGCTCCTGGCGCCGGTGCTGGCTGCCGAACTTCCGGCGCTGACTGGCCGGGTTGTCGATAATGCCGGCCTGATGGACAATGCCGAACGGTCGGCGCTCGAGCGCAAGCTTGAAGAGTTCGAACAGAAATCCACCGACCAGATCGTGGTCGCTACGATCGACGGTCTCGGCGGCGAGGCGATCGAGCCCTATGCCAACCGCCTGTTTCGCGCCTGGGGTCTCGGCCAGGCCGGCGAAAACAACGGCATCCTGCTTCTGGTCGCCAAATCGGACCGCAAAATGCGCATCGAGGTGGGCTATGGCCTCGAGGGCACGCTGACCGACCTGCATTCGCGGCTGATCATCGAAAACACCATGGTACCGGCCTTTCGCGCCGGTGACTTCGCGGCCGGCATTTCAGGGGCGGTCGACGACATCATCATGGTTCTGGAAGGAAACGCCGCCGAGTTGGAGGCGCGTGCCCGGCGCAACCAGCAGGACAGCGGCTTTTCTTCCGAGGAGCTTGCCGTGACGCTGTTCCTGATACTCTGGGCGACGCTGTTTTTCGGCGGCCTGGCAATGGCCGTCCTGCCCCGCATTTTCGGTCGCAAGATCGGGCCGGGCCGCTATCGCTGGCTCGGCATGGATTTCGATCTTCGCAACAAGGGCTCCTCGGGGCGAGTCTGGTCCGGCGGTTCTTCAGGTGGCGGTGGCTGGTCATCGGGCGGCGGAGGATGGTCGTCCGGGGGAGGGGCCTTCTCGGGCGGCGGCGGTTCTTCAGGCGGCGGCGGATCGTCGGGGAGTTGGTAGATGGCCGAAACGCCAAGATCGATGAGCACAGAAGAACATGCGCGCGTGGTCGAGGCGATCCGCGCCGCCGAGCGGCAGACAGCCGGCGAAATCTACTGCGTGGTCGCGCGCTCCAGCGACAGCTATTTCCTGCCGGCTGCCTTCTTCGTCACAATCGCCATTTTGCTCGTCAGTCTCTGCGCCTCTCTGGCGCTCGACTTCTGGTGGCTCGATATTGGCACGCAGTGGTTCGTGGCCGCTCAGCTTCTGGCTGTCGCTTGCGCGCTCCTCCTGCTCAAGGCCATCCCGGCGCTGCGCATTCTGCTGGTGCCGCGGGGCCTGCAATATCGCCGTGCGCATGACAATGCGGTGAAGCAGTTCCTGGCCCGCAATGTCCATATCACCTCGGCGCGGACCGGCGTGCTGATTTTCGTGTCGCTGGCCGAGCGCTACGCCGAAATCGTCGCCGACAGCGGTATCAACCAGCACGTGCCGCAGGATGGCTGGGATGACATTGTCGGCGACCTGATCGCCCATGCGCGCCGGGATCGGCTGGCGGACGGTTTTGTTTCGGCGGTCGCCACAGTCGGCCAGCATCTGGCGCTGCATTTTCCGGTTGGCACCGAAGATATCAACGAACTCGACGATCATCTCGTCGAAATCTGACCGGCCGCTCGCCACGCCTTCGCATCCAGCAGTTGCTTGCCATGACCGGCGTCTCGCGTCTATGGTTAACGAACCATGAATACGTTGACGATCGACATACGCCGAGCCGAACCGCGGGATGCCGCACAGATTGCCGACGTGCATCATTGCGCGTGGCAAGGCGCCTATGCCGGCATCATTCCGCACCGGGCGTTGAACGCCATGATCAGCCGTCGCGGCAGCGCATGGTGGTCCAATGCCATCCGTCGGGCAGCGACGGTTCTGGTGGTCGAGATCGGCGGGACGATCGCTGGCTATGCCACTGTCGGGCGCAACCGCGCGCGCGAATTGCCGCAGCAGGGCGAAATCTACGAGCTTTACCTGCGTCCGGAATATCAGGGCATCGGCCTTGGCAGCCGGCTGCTCGCCGCCGCCCGCGAAAAACTTGCCGCCCATGGCCTGCGCGGCATGGTCGTCTGGGCTCTCGAAGACAACGTCAATGCGCTTGCCTTCTACGAAGGGGCAGGCGGACGCGACATCGCCGAAGGCGTCGAGGTCTTCGATCAGAAGGCGTTGCGCAAGATCGCCTTTGTCTGGGACTAACCGATAAAATCCATTTGCTGACGCAACGGAACGCCACGCGCTCTGTTGCGCCTGTCGCGCGAGCCCGCTATTGCGTGCGCCGAGTAAGGAGACCATGCCGTAATGCGCATCGAAGCTATTTCCATAGGAAAAAATCCCCCCGAGGACGTCAACGTCATCATCGAGGTTCCGGTCGGTGGTGAGCCGATCAAGTATGAGCTGGACAAGGAAGCCGGCACGCTGTTCGTCGACCGCTTCCTGCACACGCCAATGCGTTACCCGGGCAATTACGGCTTCGTGCCGCACACGCTGTCGGGCGACGGCGATCCGGTCGACGTGCTGGTCTGCAACACGCGCGCATTGGTTCCCGGCTGCGTCATCAATGTTAGGCCCATCGGCGTGCTGATCATGGAAGACAATGCCGGCGCCGACGAGAAGATCATCGCCGTGCCCTCGCCGAAGCTCACCCGGCGCTACGAGAATGTTTTCGAATATACCGATTTGCCGGAGATCACCCGTCAGCAGGTCCAGCACTTCTTCGAGCACTACAAGGACCTCGAAGCCGGCAAATGGGTGAAGATAGGCGGCTGGCACGATGCCGCCTACGCGAAGAAGATGATTGTCGAGGCGATCGAGCGCGCCAAGACCCAGAAGGCGTAAGCGCTCCGCGCATCTGAAAAATCTCGTGCGACTTGCAGGAGGGGCGGCGGTGGCCGCCCGCCTTTGTCAGGCTGTGTCCGAGTCCGGCGCGGTCAATTTTTCGAGCCGTTTGGCAAGAGACTTCGGGTCGCCCGTCACGCGGACCGTTTTCAGCCGCGCGGTGCCGCCGGCGACGACGGCAACCATGCTGCGCGGCACGTCCAGACAGGCTGCGACCAGCCTTTCCAGCGCTGCGTTGGCGGCGCCTTTTTCCGGAACCGCACGGACATGGGCGCCAAGATGGTTGCGGCCATCGGCGCCGGCCGATACCGCGCCGATCGCGTCCTTGGCAGCGCGCGGCGTCAGCCGGACGAACAGGTCCACGCCATTTTCATGCGCCCGGAAGAACGGGTTGACGCCGCGACCGCTCAAAGCACGAGCGGCGCAACCGTCGTCAGCAGGAATTGACGGATGAAGAAGATGACCAGGAGGACGATGATCGGCGAGATGTCGATGCCGCCGAGATCGGGCATGATGCGCCTTATCGGCGCCAGCGCCGGTTCGGTGGCGCGAAACAGGAAGTTGCCGATCGTGCCGACGACGGCATTGCGCGAGTTCACCACGTTGAAGGCATAAAGCCAGGAGAAGATGGCCGAGGCGATGATGATCCACCAGTAGAGGTCCAGCGCCAGAACCAGGGTCTGAATGAGGGCGAGCATGCCGTTCTCCGTTGAATTGGCGACATGTAGCGACTGGACGGCAATGCGGCAAGTCTTGGCCCCTGACGTGCCGTCATTTGAACGTCGGATCGCTTGACAGCGCAGGGGTGGCGACCATAAATACGCCCATCCGCTGGACGGGGCTGTAGCTCAGCTGGGAGAGCGCGTCGTTCGCAATGACGAGGTCAGGAGTTCGATCCTCCTCAGCTCCACCAGTGGTTGGCCAATGGCCGTTCTATTCCCTTTTGAACAGGCTTGGACTGCGCAGCCGCCAACAAGATGCTGGCGCGCGTGAAGATTTTTGCCTGCTGTCGTGCGGGAATGTTGTTCACCCGCAATTCGCCGAGCCAGCGGCTCTGCTCGCGCGCGACAAAGTCGCCGGCAGACTTCGATTGTCGCTTGTCTCGCTGATCCGTCAGGAAAGGTCGAGCGGTCTGCCGTTTTGATGGTCGCGGAAGCGTGCCGCCGCCTCCGTTCGGTTGTGGGCGCCCAGCTTGCTGATGATGTTGTGGAGATGAATCTTGACCGTGTGCTCGGACAGGCGAAGTTCGGCGGCAATGGCCTTGTTCTGCAGTCCTCGCGACACCATCGCAAGAATCTGGTTTTCGCGGTCGGTCAGATCCGCCAGGTCCTCATTGGTCTTCGTCGCAGTCGACACCCGGCCGAGCCCGGGCGGGGCCAAGCGAGCCTCAGAGGCATAGCTTTGGAACATTCCCGGCGGAAAATAGTCGCCGCCACGCAGCATCAGCCGGATCACTGAAAGCCACACGTCGAGCTTCAGGTCCATCGGCAGGACGCCGCGAACCAGTCGCGATCCGAAGACTTCGGCGAACGAGCAAACAGGGCGGCTGCCGTCGAGTTCGAGCACGGCCGCGAATGCCAGCGGATGCAGGCGTGAAAGGTCGCGCGATGCCGCCTCGGCGGCACCCAGCAGCCTGGAATCGACAAGGATCAGCGACACAGGATGCACAAAGGCGACGCAAGCCTGGTCGATGCGTTCTACCTGCTCGACCACCGCCCACGGGAATTCCCGTTCGATGGCGGAGATCAACGAATCCGAGATCATTCCTGCGTTCGCTATGAAAAGAATGGTGCGGCGCGGCTCGGACTGTCTGTCCGCCTTTGCCGCTCCGTTGATCGTCGCGCCGTTTCCCGCGTTGCCATTTGCCAATTGAGCCAATTCGATCCCCTTTTTTCGTTTAGTTTCGCTTGACCCCAACCGCGCTTCCCCGTTGCCGGAGAACACACGTCCACGCCGTGACATTAACCATAGCTCGAACGATGGAGAGCCACGACGGCTCAATAGGGTTGAGACGCGGCCCCTCCCTTGGCGGGCGGCGCGGTCGGCTCGGGTGTCTGCAATCATCCTAATGTATGAGCTTGATATGCCCGCCCGCAGTTCGACCGGACTAGCAGATGCTTCCGCGGCGGGGTTGGCGCGGCAGCAACAGCGAAACCGCGCGCCCACGAGAGCCGGTCTGCAAGGGGATGCATGCCTTCATCCAATCGCCGCAGACAGCGGCAAGACATCGGCCCATCGCTGTTTCAAGCCCGGCCAAGGGAGGGGGTGCCGGTCGTTTTCGGATGAGGTTCTGCTTGTCTCCTCACCCGTTTGAATGAGGCTTGAGGCGCCGGCTTCCCCTTCTCAAGGATTGCAGAAATGCGCACACTTCATGGGCGTCGGGCGGGTTGAGGGCGCGGTTCGACAGGATTGGGCTTGCTTCCAGCCCTTCGATCCTGACGCCTCGATGCCGGTGACGGTCTGGAGCAGCCATGGGTGGGTCACGCGTAATCTCGAAATCCTTCAGGTGCGCAGTTCTCGGCGCCGGAGCGATTGCCATGGCCACTGTCGGCTGGCCGGGTTCGGCCTGGTCGGCGGGGCTTGCGCCGCAAACCAAAATCCGCCTGACGGTGGTGCAGTGGATGCCCGCCAAGGGACAGTATGAGCAATGGGGCGCGCTCGGCGGCGAATTCGTGGTCACGCAGGCCGGAACGGTGGTGCTGCCGGTGATTGGTGCCGTGTCCGTCGCAAATCTCGATGGCGCGGGCCTTGCGGCCGAAGTCGCCAAGCGGCTCCAGGCCAAGATCGGTCTGGTCAGCAAACCGGATACGACGGTCGAGATTCTCCAGTACCCGCCAATCTATGTGGTCGGGGATGTCACCAAGCCCGGCGAATACCGGTTTCACGATGGGCTGACGGTCCTGCAGGCTCTGGCGCTGAGCGGCGGTGCGTTCCGGACCGAGGCCGAGAAGAGTTCGCAGGATCAGATCAAACTTGTCGGCGAACTGCGCGGCATCGAGACCAATATCGTGCGCAGCATGGCGCGGATCGCGCGGCTTGAGGCCGAAACATCCCAGGCCAAGGAAATCGCCTTTCCGCCGGTCACGCAGACTGGCGCGGATAGCGAGGTCGTGCGCGAGATCTTCGCTCAGGAACGCATCATTTTCGCCACCCGCGCCAATGAGCTCGAGCGGCAGGCGAAGTCGCTTGCCGAATTGCGGGACCTGCTGACAGCCGAAATCGGCGTGCTGGAGGAAAAGATCAAGACGGCAGACGACAGCATCACCTCTGCGCAGAACGAACTTAGCGGGGTGAAGGTGCTGGTCGACAAGGGCATTGCCGTCGCCTCGCGCCAGTCGGATCTGGAGCGCACGCTTGCCGGATTCCGAACGGATCGTCTCGATCAGGTCACCGCGGTGATGCGGGCCCGCCAGGCCATTACGGAGGCCACGCGCAATCTGGACGGGCTTCGCGACAAGCAGCGGACCGAGATCGCCACCGAACTGCAGCAGGAACGGGCAAATCTGGAGCAGCTCAGGCTGAAGCGCGAAACCGCGCAGAAGGTGCTGCTTGAGATTATCGCCTCCTCACCGGGCAGTGGCGCCGACGCGGCAAAGCCGCTCGTCTACACAATCACCAGAAACGAGGGGGGCCAGGTCAAGGAGATCGCGGCGCGCGAAGCGACGGTTCTGTTGCCGGGTGACGTGGTGAAGGCGTCATTCGCACCAGTGCAGGCGCGGGACAAGACCGGATCCATATCGGGCGCGGTCGCCAAAACCGCCTCGGACGAGGCCAGCCAGTGATCTCAGTCAGCAAGAGCCTTGCGGCCCTCGCGGGTAGGGCGAGCGGCACGGCGGCGAAGAAGCGGGGCAGGGCGGCATGAAGGGCATCATTCTGGCAGGCGGCAACGGCACGCGCCTATACCCCCTCACCATCGCGGTCTCGAAGCAGATATTGCCGATCTACGACAAGCCGATGGTGTACTATCCCTTGAGCGTGCTGATGCTGGCCGGCATCAGGGAAATCCTCATCATCTCGACGCCGCGCGACTTGCCATGCTTCAAGGCGCTGTTCGGCAACGGTTCCGAGCTCGGCTTGCGGCTGTCCTACGCCGAGCAACCCCAAGCCAACGGACTGGCAGAGGCCTTCATCATCGGCCGCCGCTTCATCGGCGATGGCAGCGTGGCCATGGTGCTCGGAGACAATATCTTCTTCGGCGACGGATTGGGGCGCATCTGCCAGGAGGCGGCGGCCAGGACGAAAGGCGCCTCGGTTTTCGCCTATCGGGTCGACGATCCGGAACGCTACGGGGTCGTCAGTTTCGATAAAAGAACCGGCAAGGCCATCGACATAGAGGAAAAGCCTGTCCGGCCGAACTCGAACTGGGCGGTGACCGGTCTCTATTTCTACGACAATGATGTGGTGGACATCGCAGCGTCGATTGAACCATCCGCCCGCGGCGAACTTGAAATCACCACAGTCAACAATGTCTATCTCGCCCGCAACGAGCTGAATGTCGTCCAGCTCGGGCGCGGCTATGCCTGGCTCGATACCGGCACTTATGACAGTCTTTACGATGCCGCTTCCTTCGTGCGGACCGTAGAGCGTCGGCAAGGCGTGCAGATCGCATGTCCGGAGGAGATCGCCCTGAACATGGGCTGGCTCGGCCCCGAACAGGTGTTGAAGCGCGCCCGACTGCTTGGAAACACCTCCTATGCCGCCTATCTCAGCCGGCTTGTCGAAGAGGCCGCGCCGTGAGCCTCGAAATCCGACCGCTCGGGCTCGACGGCGTGCTGGAAATCCGTCCGAAACGGATCGGCGACGATCGCGGCTTCTTCTCGGAGACGTGGAACGCGCACCGCTTTGCCGAGAGCGGCTTGGCGCTGGAGTTCGTCCAGGACAATCATTCCTATTCGGCGGCAAGAGGCGTGCTGCGCGGGTTGCACTACCAGTTGCCACCGCGCGCGCAGGCAAAGCTGGTCAGGGTGGTGAAGGGCGCCATCCTCGACGTCGCCGTCGATATTCGACGGGGATCGCCGAGTTTCGCCAAATGGATGGCGCTCGAAATTTCCGACCGGGCCTGGAACCAGATTCTGGTGCCCGCAGGTTTCGCGCACGGCTTCCTGACGCTCGAGCCGGACACCGAGGTCATCTACAAGGTGACGGACCATTACTCGCCCGAGCACGACCGCTCGATACGCTTCGACGATCCCGAAATCGGCATTTCCTGGCCAACCGTCGGCGAGCTGCAACTATCCGACAAGGACCGCAATGCGCCCCTCCTCAGGGATGCGGAGGTTTTCACCTACCGAGAAAGTGAATGGCGATGAACATCCTTGTGACCGGCGGCGCCGGCTTCATCGGATCGGCGCTTTGCCGTCATCTTGTCGCCGATCCGCGAAATCGAGTGATCAATCTCGACAAGCTCACCTATGCGGGCAATCTCGCGTCACTACATCAGATCGAGAACTATCCGAACTACCGCTTTGTCCACGGCGACATCTGCGACGAGACGCTGCTGACCGAAATCCTGCGCGGTGAAAAGATCGACCACATCATTCATCTCGCGGCGGAAACGCATGTCGATCGGTCGATTGACGGGCCGGCGGCGTTCATCGAAACGAACATCGTCGGCACCTTCAGGCTGCTAGGCGCGGCACTCGCCTATTGGCGCGGATTGTCGGGCGCGGCGGCGCGCGACTTCCGGTTTCAGCATGTCTCGACCGACGAGGTGTTCGGCGATCTTCCCTTCGATGGCAGCCTGTTTACCGAAGAGACGCCCTACGCGCCGTCCTCGCCCTATTCGGCATCCAAGGCCGCTTCCGATCACCTGGTCCTTGCCTGGCATCACACCTTCGGGCTGCCGGTGATGCTCTCCAATTGCTCGAACAATTACGGCCCGTTCCACTTTCCCGAGAAACTGATCCCGCTGACGATACTGAACGCGCTCGATGAAAAGCCGCTGCCGGTCTACGGCAATGGCGCCAATGTCCGCGACTGGCTCTATGTCGAGGATCATGTCCGTGCCCTGGAACTGATCGCGCAGAAAGGCGCGGTGGGCGAAAGCTACAACATCGGCGGGCGGGCCGAGCGCACCAATCTTGGTGTGGTCGAGACGATCTGCGACCTGTTGGACGGTCGGAAACCGCGTCGCGGCGGCAGGTCCTACCGCGATCTCATCACCTTCGTCGCCGACCGGCCGGGGCACGACCGACGCTACGCGATGGAACCGGCCAAGGTGGAGCACGATCTCGGCTGGCGCGCGCGTGAAAGCTTCGAAACCGGACTGACGCGCACCATCGACTGGTATCTCGACAATGGCTGGTGGTGGAGGCCGATACGCGATGGCGCCTATGCCGGCGAGCGTCTCGGCAGATTGGTGGCGGCGCAATGAGGATTCTCGTCACCGGCACGCAAGGCCAGGTCGTCTCAAGCCTTCTCGAAAGGGCGGCCGGCCTGCCGGGCATCGAGGTGACCGCCGCCGGCCGGCCGGAGCTCGACCTCCGCGATCGGGCGTCGGTCATCCGCCGCATCGCTGCCGCAAGGCCGGACGTCGTCGTTTCGGCGGCGGCCTACACGGAAGTCGACCGCGCCGAGGACGAACCGGAAGAGGCCTATCGCATCAATGTCACCGGCGCCGGCCATGTCGCCGAGGCCGCTGCCAAAGTCGGCGCGTCGGTGATCTATCTTTCCAGCGATTACGTCTTTTCAGGCGATCATTCCGGCCCTTACAAGGAGGAGAGCGATACTCGTCCGCTGACGCTCTACGGCTTGACGAAACTCGAAGGCGAGCGGGCGACGGCGAACGCCAATCCGTCTCACATCATCCTGCGCACAAGTTGGGTCTACAGCCCGTTCGGCCGGAATTTCGTCAAGACGATGCTGCGGTTGGCCGCCGAGCGCCGTACGATCTCCGTCGTCTCGGATCAATGGGGCAACCCGACCTCGGCGCTGGATATCGCCGATGGCATCCTGCAGATCGCCTCGCAAATACGAGGCGATCTGGCGGGCGTCTATCATCTGGCCGGAGCCGGCGAGATCAATTGGTCAGGCTTCGCGAGGCATATTTTCAGCGTTAGCCGCGAGCATGGCGGCCCATTCGCCGAAGTGACGGATACTTCAAGCGCCGATTATCCCGCCAAGGCGCGGCGGCCTTTGAATTCGCGCCTGGAATGCGGGAAGATCGAGCGCGCGTTCGGCGTGCGGGCGCGCGACTGGCGTGCCAGTACGCAGACTGTCGTCCAGCGACTGCTTGTTGCCGACCGGACCAGTCGCGTCGCCTGACATGGACGCGAAATCCACAACCATCGAAGCAGGTGCTGCCGGCCGGCAGTCCTACACGCAAATTCTCAAATCCACGGCGGTGATCGGCGGCTCCTCCGTCGTCAATGTCGGTTTCTCTATAATCCGCAACAAGGCGATGGCGGTATTGCTCGGGCCCGAGGGCGTCGGGCTGATCGGCCTCTACACGTCCATCTGCGACCTGGCACAAACGCTGGGAGGGCTGGGCGTGCAGGCAAGCGGCGTGCGCCAGATCGCTGAATCCGTCGGCACGCATGATGCCGAGCGCATTGCCCGCACGACAATCGTGGTGAGGCGGATATCGCTGGTGCTGGGGCTTGCCGGAGCGCTTCTACTCGCCGCTTTCTCCCTCCCCATAGCCCGCTTCACCTTCGGCGGTGCCGAATATGCGGCGGGTGTCGCGCTGCTCTCGGCCGCCGTCTTCTTTCGCCTCGTTTCGGCCGGACAGATCGCGCTGGTCCAAGGCATGAGACGCATTTCCGACCTCGCGCGCATCAGCATGCTCGGAGCATTTTTCAGCACCGTCATCAGCATCCCGATGGTGTTCCTGTTCGGGCAGCAAGGGATAGTGCCCTCACTGGTGGCGATGGCTGCCGCCACCGCGCTGACCTCCTGGTGGTACAGTCGAAAGATACATGTAAATCCGCCGGTCATGTCGGCGCGAGATGTAAGCCAGGAGCTCTCTGGACTCCTCAAGCTTGGCTTTGCCTTCATGGCGAGCGGGTTCCTGACCTTTGGCGCCGCCTATGCCGTGCGCCTCGTCGTGCTCCAGCATGAAGGCGTGGTGGCGGCCGGCCTCTATCAGGCGGCGTGGGCGCTTGGCGGACTTTACGCCGGCTTCATCCTGCAAGCGATGGGCACCGACTTCTATCCGCGGCTGACGGCGGTCTGCCAGGACCACGAAGAATGCAATCGCCTGGTCAACGAACAGGCCCAGATCAGCATCCTGCTGGCCGGTCCGGGGTTGCTCGCCACGCTGACGGTGGCGCCGCTGGTCCTCTCGCTGTTCTACTCCGCCGAGTTCCATGCGGCGGCGGATCTGCTGCGCTGGATCTGCCTCGGCATGATGCTGCGGATCATCGCCTGGCCGATGGGATTCATTGTCCTTGCCAAGGGTGCGCAGCAGATTTTCTTCTGGACGGAGGTCGCCGCGACGCTGGTGCATGTCGGGCTCGCCTGGCTGCTGGTGAGGCGGTTCGGGCTGGGTGGCTCAGGCGCGGCATTCTTCGGCCTCTATGTCTGGCATGCCGTGCTGATCTACATCATCGTGCGCCGGCTGAGCGGGTTTCGCTGGTCGGCCGCCAATTTGAAGCTCGGGCTGATCTTCCTGCCAGCCTCGGGGCTGGTGTTTTCCCTGTTCGCGGTGCTGCCGTTCTGGCCGGCGACAGCGGTGGGAACATTGATTGTTCTGCTCAGCGGGCTCTATTCGCTGCACATGCTGCTGAAACTGCTGCCGGCCGATGCGTTTCCCTCGGCAATTCGTCCGTGGCTGCGGCGGTTTGCGTAAACTGGATGAGTTTTCAACCGGCTCGCGCGTGGCGGACTTCGGCGAGCCCGGCAACGTCCCGCAGCGCTTCGACCACGGTCATTAGTTCGGCATCCGTCATCTGGGCGAAAAGCGGCAGGATGATTGCCTGGTTTTGTGCCGCGCAACTCCGTTCGAGCGTCGAGGCGGCGCGACAGCAATCCGGCGACGCATAGGCGCTTTCGAGATGAATGTTCATGACACCGCGCCGAGTCGAAATTCCCCGGTCGAGCAGCGCCTGCATGGCCGCGCGCTGGTCGAGCCCATCGGGCAGGCGCACGCAATAGCTTTGCCAATTGCTGCGCGCCCAATCCGGCTCCGCCGGCATGTCCATAAAGCCTTGCAGATGCCTCGTATACATGCCGGCGAGCTGCCTGCGCCGCGCGATTATCTCCGGCAGCCGTTTCAACTGCTCGCGCCCGACAGCCGCCTGCATGTCGGTCATGCGGTAATTGTAGCCGAGCTCCGGGTAGGTTTCGAACATGACCTGCTTCGAGCCATGCCGCACCGTGTCGGTCACATCCATGCCGTGCTGCCGCCAGAGCCTGAACTTGCGGTCATATTCCGGATTGGCGGTGGTCAGCATCCCGCCGTCACCCGTGGTGACGACCTTGCGTGGATGGAAGGAGAAGCAGGCGATGTCGCCATGCGGCCTGCCGATCTTTTCCCAGCGCCCGTTCCACAGGATTTCGCTGCCGGTGGCGCAGGCGGCATCCTCGATGACGGGAATCGCGTAACGCTTGCCGATCTCGACGATCCGCTTCAGGTCGCAGGGCATGCCAAGCTGGTGAACGCAGAGGATGGCCTTCGTGCGCGCCGTGAGCGCCGTCTCGATCAGGTCGGGATCGATGTTGTAGCCGTCCGGCTCGATATCGACGAAGACCGGCAGCGCGCCGCAATAGCGTATGGCATTGGCTGTGGCGATGAAGGAATGGCTGACGGTGACCACCTCGTCGCCGGGCCCGACACCAGCGACCTTGAGAGCGAGATGAAGTGCCGTCGTGCAATTGGAAACGGCGCAGGCGTGGGGCGCTTCGACCAGTTCGGCGAATTCGCGCTCGAAGGCCGCCACTTCCGGCCCTTGCGTGACCCAGCCAGAATGCACGACGCGGCGTACCGCTTCGACCTCGCGCTCGTCGAGAATGGGTTTGGCGACGGGGATCTGATGATTTGCCTGTGTCATTCGGCGGCCACCGGTGACTGCGCCCGTTCCTCACGCCACCACTCGACCAGTCCACGAAGCCCCTCTTCCAGGGAAATCCGGGCTTCGAAGCCGAGGAGGTCGCGCGCCTTGCGCGTGTCGGCCAGGCGACGGCTCACGGCATTCACCTTGCGTGCCGGCGCGTGCTCGGGCTCGAGCGACGAGCCCATGATGCGCGACAGAGTCCGAGCCAGTGCCAGCAGGCTGGTTTCGGTGCCGCTGGCGACATTGAACACCTCGTCGGTGACGCTGGATTTCGCCGCCAGGATGTTGGCGCGCGCGATGTCGTGAACATGCACGAAGTCCATTGTCTGCGTGCCGTCTCCATGGATCAGGGGTGCCTGTCCGGCGGCGAGGCGTTCCATCCAGCGGATCAGCACTTCCGTGTAGGCGCCGTAAACGTCCATGCGCGGCCCGTAGACGTTGAAATAGCGCAGCGCGACATAGCGTAGACCGTACATTTCGGCGAAAGAGCGCAGCAGGCCTTCATTGAAGGTTTTCGCGGCACCGTAGATGGTGCGGTTGTTGTAGGGGTGGTGCGCCTCGGTCGTCGGGAAGCTTTCGGCAAGCCCGAGCACCGAGGCCGAGGAGGCTGCCACGACCTTGGCAACACCCGCCTCGACCGCCGCCTCCAGCACGTCGAATGTGCCGGCGGCCAGCACGTCGAAGGCAAGGCGCGGCTCCTCGGCGCATTGCGTGATGCGGATCGCGGCCTGGTGGAAAACGATGTCCACGCCGTCGAACAGCTTCGCCAGCAATGCTCGGTCGCGAATATCGCCTTCGACGATGGTGAGCGGCAGGCGGTGTGCCGCCTGGCGCAGGTTCTCGCGCCTCCCGCGCACGAAATTGTCGAGGATCACGATCTCGCGCGGCTGTTCGAGCGCGGCGAGGTCGGCGATGTGGGAGCCGATCAGCCCCGCACCTCCGGTGATCAGGATGCGCTTATCTTTCATCGCCCAGGGTCTCCGACTGCTGATCCGTTACGGATCGTGTCCTTGTCGATGCGCCAGTACAGGAACTTCGCCGGCACCCCGGCAACGACCGCGAATGGTGGCACGTCGGCGGTCACCACAGCGCCGGCGCCGACAATCGCGCCCTTGCCGATGGTGACGCCGGGAAGCAGGGTGGCGTTGGTGCCGATATCGGCCCAGGCTTCGACCCGCACCGGCCGGATTTCCAGATCGGTGCGCACGATCGGCACGTCGACCGGCAGGCCGCTATGGGTCGATCCCAGCACCTTGGCCCCCGGTCCCCAGCCGACAAATTCTTCCAGGATGAGGTCGCGCGCATCGAAATAGGCTTGCGGGCCGATCCAGACATTGTCGCCGATGCTGCATGTGCCGTCGTAGCGGCCCTGGATATAAGCTTGCGCGCCGATGAACACGCCATCGCCGATCTCGAAGGTTTCGGGATGTTTGAAGGCAGCACCCGGTTCAACGTGGAGACCTGATCCGCAACGGCGCGCCAAGCCTCGCCAGATCATCTTGCGCATCAGTGCGTCGAGCGGGCCGCCGCCGGTCGAGAAGCGGCCGTAGAGTTCGATAAGCCCCGCTGCGCTGTAAGACGTTTTGAGGGCTTCCATCAGCCCGCCCTCGAATTCGGGATCGGGTGTATTCCGCCGGCGACCATGCACCGCCTCGACAATGCGGGCAGGCCGTTTGAAATCAACCGACATAGGCTTCCTGCTCCACTGCCGCGACCACGCATTCGACCTGCCGCGATGTCATTTCCGGGTAGATCGGCAGCGACAGGATCTCACGGGCCGCAGCCTCGGAAACGGGAAAATCGCCGGCGCGATAGCCAAGATCGGCATAGGCTTTCTGGAGGTGAACAGGGATCGGATAGTGCAGACCGGATTGCACGCCCTCCGCTTGGAGGCTGCGCTGGAGGCCATCCCGGTCGGGCGAGCGCACGGCGTAGATGTGGTAGACGTGGCGCCGTCCGGCGGCATCGACCGGAGGTTGAACGCGGCGCGAACCGGCGAGCAGGCTGGAATAGTGGCGCGCATGTTTGCGCCGTGCTTCCGTCCAGTCTTCAAGGTGGCGGAGCTTCACGCGCAGGATCGCCCCCTGGATGCCATCCATCCGGTAATTATAGCCCTTGAGCACATGGTGATAGCGGCGCTCCTGGCCCCAGTCGCGCAGCATGCGGATCGTTTCCATTTGGGCGTCGTCATTGGTGACGACGATGCCGCCTTCGCCGCAGGCGCCCAGGTTCTTGCCGGGATAGAAGCTGAAGCAGCCCGAGACGCCGATGCCACCGGCGCGTTGCCCCAGATATTCCGCGCCGTGAGCCTGGCAGGCATCCTCGACGACGGGGATGCCGTGGCGTTCGGCGATTTCGGCAATGGCATCCATCTCGGCCATCTGCCCGTAGAGATGAACCGGAAGGATCGCCTTCGTGCGCGGGGTGATCGCGCTTTCCAGCCGTGCGGGATCCATGGTGAAGGTGACCGGATCGATATCGACGAATACCGGCCGCGCGCCAATGTAGCAGATGGCCGCCGCGCTCGCCACGAAGGTGAACGGCACGGTGACGACCTCATCGCCGGGGCCTACGCCTGCGGCGAGAAGCGCCAGATGCAGCGCGCTGGTTCCGGTGTTGACGGCGATTGCGTGCCTTGTTCCGCAATAGGCGGCGAACTCGCGCTCGAATGCCGCGACCTCATCTCCAAGCACGAATTGCGCAGATCCCAGCACGCTCAAAACCGCGGCGTCGACCTCGCCTTTAATGCTTGCATATTGCGCTTTCAGATCGAGGAAGGGGATCATGCGATGCGCCTTGCCTGCTCGAGTTCGATGACGCGGCCACGCTGCGCCAGCGATTGGCTCGCGGCTTCGAGGATGCGCACGACCCGCAATCCCGCATGGCCATCGGCCGTCGGCGTCTCGCTGTTTTCAATGCAGTCGACGAACTGCCGCAATTCGCGGCCGAGCGCCTCGGTCATGTCGAGCTGCGGCGCCCACATGTCGCCGGTGCGGTAGCCGACGAGCATCTGGTAGACCTTCTCTCCGTTCTTCTGCGGATTGCCGTTGAGCGTGATGCCCTTGTCGTAGACCTTGATTTTCTCGCTGGGCTCCAGATCGTCATAGACGATCATCTTGGAACTGCCGCCAACCAGCGTGCGGCGAACCTTCACCGGCGCCAGCCAGTTCACATGGATGTGGGCGATCATCTTGTTGTCGAAGAACAGGTTTAGATAGGCGATGTTTTCCGGTTCGCCGGCGACATGGCTCATCCCCGTCGCCGAAACGGCGACAGGCTTGTCCCGCAGCACGTGGTCCATGATCGAAAGATCGTGGACGGCGAGGTCCCAGATGACGCTGACATCGTGCTGGAACAGGCCGAGATTCACGCGCACGGAATCGTAGTAGTAGATGTCGCCGAGCCCGCTCTCGACGAGCTCGCGCATCTTGCGGACGGCCCCGGTGTGCACGAATGTGTGATCAACGGCGAGCACCAGGCCCCTGCGGGCTGCTTCGTCGACCATCCGCCGCGCCTCGTCGGCGGTGGCAGCCATCGGCTTTTCGACAAAGACGTGCTTTCCCGCCATCAGCGCGCTCATGGCGAGCCGGAAATGCGCGAAAACCGGGGTGGCGATCGCGATCGCGTCGACCCGCGGATCGCGTAGAACCTGCTCGAAATCGTCGGTGATCTCGACGCTCGGATAACGAGCCTGCACGGCGGCCAATCGGTCCAGCCTGAGATCGCACACCGAGATCAGGCGCGCTCCCGGCGTCTCGCAAAAATTCCGCACCAGGTTGGGGCCCCAATATCCGTAACCGACTACGGCAACGCCGATCATTTCGCTTCCCCATAGATAGCGCGCCCGGCCGGCGCGTCCTTCGCCATGCTGACAATTCTTGCGGGCACCCCGGCGACCACCGCATTGTCGGGAACGTCGCGGGTGACGACGGCACCCGCTCCCACCAGCGCGCCCTTGCCGATGGTGACTCCGGGAAGGATGGTGGCGTTGCTGCCGATCGAGGCATTGCGTCTGACGGTGATGGGAACGACCGTCCAGTCGCTGCCGGTCTGGAGGCTACCATCAGGGCCGAGGGCGCGCGGATAGGGGTCGTTCGTGAACATCACGCCGTGACCGATAAAGACCCCATCCTCGAGGGTGACGCCCTCACAGATGAAACTGTGACTGGAGATCTTGCAGTTTCGGCCGATCACGGCGTTTTTCTGAACTTCGACGAAGGTGCCGATACGGGAACCGGCTCCGATGCGGCAACCATAGAGGTTAACCAGATCCGGGTGATGGATCACCACGCCGTCGTCCAGAACAACATCCGATGCGATCATGCAATTTCCGCCCGCAGCCCGGTCCAACTCTGAAGGGTGCCGGCATTCCCGAGTGGATGGCTCGTGAACGTCGTGCGCTCTCACGAGACGGCTATTCGCGGTTCGAGTAAACCAGCGAAAACGCGGTATCGCATAACCAAATTGGATAGTGCCCCATGCGCCTGCGCCTTCACGATCGCCAAATGCGCAGCGGGCGCCAGGAGTGGCACAAGTCGCTCACGTTTGAGCCGCCACATCGCCGCACGATCATGGCTCGCCTTGGGGACATCGACCTTGAGAAACGCGCAAGGCGGCGAAGAAAAGTCGTGAAGGCGACCACGCCGACGCTAAAACGTTCAGCGCATCGCACCCTTTAGAGGTTGTTCAGATCGACCATACAAGGCAGACACCCTTGCCGGAGTCATGTCCCGTCCGCTCCGACCTTGTCGGATGTCTCGTTGTAGGCGCCGACCTCGGGATGGCGCCTGAGCAGCGCATCGACGGCTTCGGACATCTCGCGGCAGCGGCTGTGGCGTCACTGCGCGGCGATTCTGTTGTACTCCTCGTCGAGCCGCCGGTGCTGCGCCTCCTGCTTCACGGCTTCAATGTCGGACCGGACCATGTCGCCCACCATGTCCTTGAAGGGGGTGGACGCCTTCCAGCCAAGCACGCGCTCGGCCTTGGCGGGATTGCCGATCAGGAGCTCGACCTCTGTCGGCCGGAAATAGCGCGGATCGACTTCGACCAGTACCCGCCCGGACCTGGCGTCCACGCCCTTCTCGCCCATCCCTTCGCCCATCCAGCCAATCTCGATGCCCACCTCCCCAAACGCGAGTTCGACGAACTGTCGGACGGAGTTCTTCCGGCCTGTGGCGAGCACGTAGTCGTCCGGAGTCGGCTGCTGCAGCATGCGCCACATACCTTCGACATAGTCCCGCGCGTGGCCCCAGTCCCGTTCTGCCGAGAGATTGCCGAGATAGAGCTTGTCCTGAAGGCCGAGGCTGATCGCCGCCACGGCTCTGGTGACCTTGCGGGTCACGAAGGTTTCGCCACGGATCGGGCTCTCATGGTTGAACAGAATGCCGTTCGAAGCATGAATGCCGTATGCCTCCCGATAATTCACGACGATCCAGTAGGCATAGAGTTTTGCTGCCGCGTAGGGAGATCTGGGATAAAAGGGGGTAGTCTCCGACTGCGGAACTTCCTGCACCTTTCCGTACAGCTCCGAAGTGGAGGCTTGGTAGAACCTTGTTTTCTTGCTCAGCCCCAGGATCCTGATCGCCTCCAGCACCCGCAACGCACCGACGGCATCAGAGTTTGCCGTGTATTCGGCGGTCTCGAAGCTTACCTGGACATGGGACTGTGCAGCGAGATTGTAAATCTCGTCGGGCTGCACTTCCTGGACGATGCGTATGAGGTTCGTCGCATCGGTCATGTCGCCATAGTGGAGCGTCAGGCGCACGTCCTTCTCATGCGGATCCTGGTACAGATGATCGATCCTGCCGGTGTTGAAGGATGAGGAGCGCCGCTTGACGCCGTGGACGTCATAACCCTTGGAAAGAAGAAGTTCGGCAAGATAGGCGCCGTCCTGGCCGGTGATGCCGGTGATCAATGCTGTCTTATTGGTCAAGGTCCCAACCTCCGGGTTTCAGCGGGTCGCCTGATCGCCGCCGCGGACACTCTTCTGCTCCAGATACCAACGATAGGTCTGCTCGACGCCGGCGCGCAGACCTATGCTGTGACGCCATCCGAGATCGTTCAGCCTTGTCACGTCGACCAGCTTGCGTGGGGTCCCGTCAGGCTTCGAGTGGTCAAACTCGAGTTCACCCGTGAAGTCGACGACGTCGGCGATGAGCCTCGCGAGGTTCGCGATCGAGATTTCCTCGCCGGTGCCGACATTGACGATCTCAGCATCGGAATACTGCCGGCACAGGAAGACGAGGGCGTCGGCGAGATCATCGACATGCATGAACTCGCGAAGGGCGGACCCGGTGCCCCACACGGTCAAGGGGCGCTTGGTCCGGGCAGCTTCCTGTGCCTTGCGCAAAAGGGCAGGAAGGACATGGCTGCCTTCCAGATCGAAATTGTCGCCCGGTCCGTAGAGGTTTGTAGGCTGCGCCGAGATGAAATCGCAGCCATACTGGGCGCGATAGGCTTTGCAAAGCTTGATGCAGGCGATCTTGGAAACTGCATACCACTCGTTGGTGGGCTCCAGGGGCCCTGTCAGTAAGGCAGTCTCCGGGATGGGTTGAGGCGCGTGTTTCGGGTAGATGCAGGAGGAGCCCAGATAGACGAGTTTGGCGACGCCAATCCGGCGGGCCGCTTCGATCACATTGGCTCCGATCATCAAATTGTCATAAAGAAACTCGGCGGGCCGCATGCTGTTGGCAAGGATGCCTCCGACGGTGGCGGCTGCGTGGAAGACCACGTCGGGCCTGGCCCGCTCCATCCAGCGGCTAACCGCAGCCTGATCGCGCAGATCAACCTCATCGCGCGAGGCGGTGACCAGCGTGCAATGCTCCGATTGCAACCGCCGGACGATGGCCTGGCCTACCATTCCGCGATGGCCAGCGACCCAAACACGCTTGCCCGAAAGATCGAACGGAAGCTTATCCACGGGTGGCTTTCCTCATATCAAACTCGCAACTGTGAGGTGCTTGAAACAATCCCATCCCACTGTCAGCGCCTATAGGGTGGCGATCTCCGCCATGTTACAGTCGCCAGCGCTACCGTTCCCCGCCGGGCAATCACATGCCCGCCTGCTGTCGGCATTCTGTCGATTTGCGTGGCTTTGAGAAGTTGAGCCTTACCATCCATTGGTTCGAGTATCGGGCTTGTCCAAGTGAGACCGGTAGTGACCCCGCGCAGCCGCCGAGCCCACTTCCGGATCATCGCGACCCATTAAGGATGGTCGGGATACTGCTGATGGATAGCTTGACCTCTTTAAACGGCCCCGCAGCCGCTCGCCGATTGCATGGGCGCGGTCAAAGTCGCCGCTATTGCAATCCGGCTCGGATAGTTAAATCGTCACAACGATCCTGGAGTGCCGACCGGAGATCACTCAGAGCCTGGCGTTTACATCGCCCGAGACGACACACGCTGGAATGGTGATGGCATTGACCGAGATGAAGACCGTGCTCACAGGATATCGTCCTATGAGTGGCGACACCGAGCGATATCTCATCATCAAGGCCAAGGGAGGCTTCGGAAACCGGATCCTGTCCGCGGCGACAGGCGCAGTGCTCGCCGAGGTGACGGGACGGACTGTCGTGATCGACTGGCGCGACGGGGGCTACATGCCGGAGGGAGTGGATGCCTATCCATTGCTCTTTGAACGGCCCGGCGGTGTGAGGCCCGCAAAATTCGATGACCGCACCGATGTGACGCCCGCAGTGTGGAGCGGCCGCCTGGGACAGCATCCGGTGCACGTGATCTCCAAGGACTTTCCCAATCACCACAGCAACCCTTTCATCTACCGCAGACTTTCGATCGACTTGGCCCATCCGGATTCACCTGAAACGATCGCTGTCTTCTGGTCGTACCTTCCCAAGCTCGCTCGCGTTCGTCGACAGCTTGCTGCGAGCGCCCAATTCCGCGGCATGAGCAGCGACGCGCTCGCGCGCTGGGCGCTGAACCGCTACTTCGTACCGAATGCCAGGGTGCGCAATGAGGTGGAGCGCCTCTTCGCAGGCCGGCGGCGGCCGGTGATTGGCGTGCACGTCCGCTACACGGACCGCAAGGTCTCCCTGGAGCGGATATTCCGCGACACCGAGCGCGTGCGTCGAATCGTGCCAGCGGCGCAGATATTCCTGGCGACAGACAACGCCGGGGTTCAGGAACGTTTCCGCGCCCGTTTCAACGATGTCTTCGTGATCGAGAAGAACCTCGGGGACGATCAGACTACCCTGCACGAGCGGGAGGGCAGGGTGGACCATCAGCGTGAGGCGGAAGACGCGCTCATCGACATGTGGGCCCTGTCGCGGTGCGACTGGCTCGTGCACTCCCGACGGTCCACATTCTCCGTAGCCGCCGCGCTCATCGGCGGGATCCCCCGCGATCGCCAGCGCGACATCGATCGCTGGAATGCTTCCACCGTCGTGAAACGATGGATCCAGGAGTGGGCGTGAAGCTCGACAGGCTGAACATGCGGCGGGGTCTTTGACATGCGGAAACTGCGCGCGGCGACGTCCTGACGCTGCCCCGATTCAACCACTCCATAAGCGGCGGCCAACTCGCTCAACGGAATATTAGCAAACGGCGTAGGGTCAGTGCCTCTTTTGTTGAGGTGCCGCTAAGCACCAAACAGCGTTAAACCGAAGTGGACTGCGGTGCCGTCTGACGTCACTTCTTGCCGAAGTCGCGTCTCACAGCGCAGAGCCGGGGGACAGGTAGACGTGTCACTTTTTGATTCAAAGACGGTCAATCGAGCAGTCGAGATGTGGCTCCTTTGCGCGTCGGCCCTGAGCGGCGACGTCATGCGTCTGAACGCGCGCTGCGATTGCCAAGCCGACTTCTGCGCAAGAGAGACAGGGCAATGACGACGGTTCGAATACTCACGCCGCCCACAACCGCTGCGAGCCAATAGCAGATGTGTGGCATCGCAGGATGGATAGGGCCGCCGGCAGACATTAGTCACCTGCAGAACATGACGGGCGCTCTCCAGCATCGGGGCCCTGACGGCGAAGGGCTGACCGTTCTGCCACTTTCCGGCGGGACATTGGCCGCGCTCGGGCATCGGCGACTGTCCATCATCGACCTGTCTGGCGGCGCTCAGCCGATGACCAGCCATGACGGACGATACACGGTCGTATTCAACGGCGAAATATACAACTACACCGAACTGCGAAACGAGCTGCTGGGGCGAGGCGCCAAATTCACGACCCGCTCCGACACCGAAGTAATTCTCGAGGCCTGGCGCGTCTGGGAAGCGGATTGTCTGCACCGATTCAGGGGCATGTTCGCCTTTGCCCTTCACGACAACATAGACAGAACCGTCGTTCTTGCTCGTGATCAATTCGGCAAGAAGCCGCTCTTCTTCGCGAAGCGGGAGACGGCCTCGGGCACGATGCTGGTGTTCGCTTCCGAAATCCATGCGTTGCTTGCGCATCCGGAAGTGCACGCGGAACTCGATCTCGACTCGCTGCACCAATATCTTTGCTGGCGGTACGCGCCCGGTCCCTTCACTTTCTTCCGCGATATCCGCAAGCTGCCGCCGGCAAGCTACATGACGTGGAAGGCCGGAGAAATTACAGCGAGGCACTACTGGACCGCCCCGGAAGAGACGGCGAGGGAGCCAGTATCATGCCCGGATCCAGTAGCGGCATTCCTCGATGTTTTCGACGAAGCGGTCAAGTTGCGCCTGAGGGCCGACGTACCGCTTGGAGCCTTTCTCTCGGGCGGGCTCGATTCTTCGGCCATCGTCGCTACGCTGGCCCATCTGGGCGCGCCAGAGATACGAACATTCTCGATCGGTTTTCGGGATGATCCGGCGTCCGAATTGACCGCCGCAGCCGAAACTGCTCGCCAGATCGGAACGATCCACACCCCCTTGGAACTGGAGCCGGACGATTTGACGGCCTTGCTGCCGAAGCTCAGCCGACATCGGGCCGCGCCGGTTGCAGAGACCGCCGATCTGCCGATCTACATGATGTCGATGGAGGCGGCGAAACACGTCAAGGTGATCTTGTCGGGCGAGGGCTCGGACGAGATGTTCGCCGGCTATCCAAAGCACCTCGTCGAGAGGTATCTCGGCGGACTTGCCGGGCCGGGGCTGCTGTCGGTCGCCGGTCACGCCCTGTTGGCCGCGACTTCCCTCCCACCATTTCCCAACCGACGGCTAAGGATCGCTGCCCGGGCCATGAGCGAGGGGCGCTTCGAAGACCGTATGGTCTTGTGGTTCGGGGCAGCCACCCCGGCGGAGCGCGAACAGCTCTGGAATGGGCCCGACGTTTTCCGAGAACTCGATGCTCGCCCGTTCCGTCCTGCCCCCGGAAGCAGTCCTCTCCGCCGGATACTGCATTTCGACCAGACGTCATGGCTGCCCGACAACCTGCTCGAGCGCATGGACATGATGACGATGGCCGCCTCCATCGAGGCACGCACTCCGTTCATGGATGTAAAGCTCGCCGAATTTGCGAGCACATTGCCCGACCGCTGGCGGATCAATGGTCGCGTCACCAAACGGATCGTACGCGAAGCCCTGGGGCCGCGCCTGCCGAAGGCCGTCCTCACTCGACCAAAGAATGGTTTCCGGATGCCGGTCACGGAATGGTTCTGCGGGCCACTTCGCGAACCGGCGCGGGAGCTCCTGCTAGGGTCTGACAGCATCAGCGGCAACTATCTCGATCGGGCGACGATCGGACATCTTCTGGACGAGCACGCAAACAGGCGGCGGAACCATGACAAGACGCTCTGGGCTCTTTTCGCACTGGAGACGTTCCTTCGCGAATTCTTCTGATGGGGAATCCGGCAATGTTGATTTCAGTCATTATCCCTCACCTCAACCAGGAGGATCATCTCAGGACCGGCCTGGAAGCCCTGCACGCCCAAACGAACGTCACCGCCGGAGTCGAGATCATCGTCGTGGACAACGGATCGACGCGGCTGCCCGAACTGGTCTGTTCGGCCTGGCCCGATGTCCGGCTCGTCTCGGAGCGCATTCCCGGTCCAGGACCGGCAAGGAACCGGGGGATCGTTGAAGCGCGGGGGGACATACTGGCATTTATCGACGCCGACTGCAGGGCCGATCCCGGATGGATCGCCGCGATCGAAGCAGCCTTTGCGAACCCCCGAACGCGGATCATAGGGGGCGACGTGCGGGTGGGCTATGAAAATGCCGCGCACCCTACATTTCTTGAGCCATATGAAAGCATCTATTCCTATCGTAACAACGAACACATCGCCGAGGGTTTCTCAGGCACAGGAAATCTCGCGACGCTGCCCTCGGTTGCTGCAAAGGTCGGGCCGTTTGCCGGGATAGAAGTTGCCGAGGACAGGGACTGGGGGTTACGCGCGCGTGCGACAGGCTACGCGATACAATACGTGCCTGAGATGATCGTGTTTCATCCCGCCCGGAAGACTTTCGCCGAACTGACGCGGAAATGGGACAGGCATATCGCGCACGACTACGAGCGCGTTCGATCCCGGCCCCTTGCGGGTCTGCGTTGGCTTGGCCGTGCGATCGCGGTCGCTGGATCCCCGGTCTTCGAGTTCCGGACGCTGCTCTCCTCACCTCGTGTCTGCGGGCCGTATGAGCGGATCCTCGCATTCCTTTGTCTCACCCGCATCAGACTTTATCGCGGCGGTCGCATGATCGGAGTTCTGCTCCGGGGCGACGAGCTCGCGGTCTCAAATGCGTGGAACCGGGAAACAGGGACGGTCAAACAGGACTCTCGTGCGAGATGAATGCGCTAACGCCATATCCCGCAACCGGATCGCACGTGACGAAAACCGCCGGCTTGGCCGAGCAATGCGATCCTCTCGTGTCGATTATCGTCGTCAGCTACAATACGCGCGAGATGACGCTCGAGTGCTTGCGTTCGGTCTTTGGTCAAACCAGCAGGCGGTTCGAACTGATAGTCGTCGACAATGCCTCGTCGGACGGATCAGCAGCTGCCATTGCGGCGGAGTTTCCTTGCATCCAGCTGATCGCGGAAAGCCAGAACCATGGCTTTGCAAAGGCCAACAACATCGCGGCGCGCCATGCACGAGGCGAATATATCCTGCTGCTCAACCCCGATACCGTGGTGCTCGAAGGTGCAATCGACCGACTTCTGGATTTTGCGCATCGCGTGCCCCAGGCAAAAATCTGGGGCGGACGCACCATCTTCGGCGACCGCAGCCTCAACCCGAGCAATTGCTGGGGACGTATGACGCTCTGGAGCGTGACGAGCCAGGCGCTGGGACTATCGAGCCTGTTTCGCCGCAGCACGATCTTCAATCCCGAAGGATATGGGAGCTGGCTGCGCGACAGCGAACGCGGGGTCGATATCGTAACCGGGTGCTTCCTGCTTATCCGCCGGGAGTTCTGGGAAGAGCTCGGAGGTTTCGATCTGAGTTTCGTCATGTACGGGGAGGAGGCCGATCTTTGCATGCGCGCCCGGTCGAGTGGCGCAATGCCGAGGATCACGCCGGAAGCCCAGATCATACACTATGCCGGCGCTTCCGAGTCGGTGCAGACCGACAAGATGGTGCGGTTGTTGCGCGCCAAGCTATTGCTGATCCGTCGGCATTTCCCAACGTGGCAACGACCGATCGGATTGTTGCTGTTCCGCTTTTGGCCGCTTAGCCGGTTCTGGGGAACACGCTTGCTGGGTCGACGCGAGGCTGCCGAGATCTGGGGCCATGTGTGGAGGCGCCGGTCCGAATGGTGGCACGGCTGGCCGGATATCGGCAACGACGGGACTTCAGGTCGGCATTGACATTCACCGAGCCTTTCTCAAGGACCATTTCCTTCTCGGCGCGATGATTTTCCTACGCCCTGGGAATTCCGACTGAGCCTCGTTCCGGCCTGCTCCAGGCGAGAAGGAGGCGGGTCACCTTGCGGCCGCCTCCGGTGCGCCGTGGCCAAACCGTCGTCGGCTTCCAATAGCCACACTCCGGAGCCCAACAGGAACAGGAACCATGAATACGGAGCCGCCCAGAAATGGACAGTGGCACCGACGAGCAAGCAATTCACCATGCAAATGAGATAGGCCACACGGTAGTTGTCCAGTCTCTCGTCCAGACCTTTCTTGACGCTGACCGCAAACATTATCAACAGGCAGCACCCAAAAAGCAGCACAAAACCTGGAATGCCGTGTCTGATAGCAATCACTAGCCAGAAGTTGTCGATGCTGTCGGGCAGCCAGACCGGCCGTGCCCAGTCCGCGAATCCGATGCCGAAGATCGGATGGTTGAGTACCGAGGCGGATCCGAATTCCCAAATCAAGAGTCGGATCCAACCCGTCTGCTGGTCGAAGGTAAAACGGGAGATGTAGAATTGCACCGGGGTCTGATTGGACCCGAACTCGACGATCAGATATGCTACAAACGCCATCGCCCATAGAAGCTTCCATCGGCCGCGGTAATTCTTCAGGAGCCGGTTCCAGGACATCAATGCGCCTTGCATCAACAGTCCCGCGATGGGCGCCGACGACATGGACAAAAGGGTGGCGACGGGTACCAGTCCGCGCAAGACTCGATTTCGGCCCTTGGTCGAAACCATAAGAGTCAATGCAAAGACACTGCCACAGAACAGGCCGAACAGGATGGAATGCTCGAAAGGCCCCTGTACCCTCCAGAAGCCAGAGCGCTGCGGCCCGGTAGGTTCGACAGTAGGGAAAATCATGCTGAAGGTCGACAGCAATGGCTTGTTGCCAGTAAACCATTCGTAGACCGCAAACGGAAACAGAAGGGCGATAAGCTTTGCGGTGAAGATTATCGCGTTCTCAAAATCGTCGGCATTGCGGATGTAGCAACGCGCCAAAAGATAAGGGCCCATGGTTTCGATAAGAAGTATTGCGCTTGGCTCTACGGCAGAAGCGATGCCATGTGCCGCGATGAGGCTAATCGCGGCCCAAAGACAAAATAACAAAACACTGATGTCCGCGGCTCGGATGGGCCCCGCCTTGCCCCCCATCCACATCACCAGGCACGGCACCATCGCGGCAATCAGAACGATCCGGTAAACTGACAGGCTCAAAGGCCCGACGGGGACTATCCACGGGATGATGAGACTGACGAGGAAAATCGCGACCGGCCAGTGCAGCCTTCGGCTTTGTGAGCCTACCCCCAAATGGCGACTATCGACTCTTCGCCGTCCGCCCCCTGCAAAGGGTGGGCGGGCGGAGTGGGCTCGTCGTAAGGCTGCTGACGCGGTGGCCCTCACCCGTCAAGGCCCCTGGCGCTGTTGGGCATCGTAACCCTCCGGGTCTCCCGGCGATTGGTGGTCGTTCGGACATAGTCCTTCGACCGCAATGGCCCTGGTATGGACCAAGCAAATCATACACATGGAAGTTGAAGGTGCGATTAGTCCATCTTGTGCAGCGCGCCTCATCCGAACTGAGGAGCCCTCACGCCTTACTTCGCCGCCCAAGCCGATTACGCTATTCGGCAGTTGGGATGCAGACGGTTAAAAGAGGAACGGCAATTGAACCCGGGGGGCAGCCGGATCAACGCGATCGACCTCGCCGGGGGCGCCGCAGCCGGTCATGAAGTCATGATCTACTGAGTTCCGGGGGCGTGTGTGCAATGATGACCGGAGGAGGAGTGTCCCCGCGATGATCCATGGCAACGAGCACAGCTACCAAGACTGGCAAGGCTTGGTCATCATTTGTGCCGGGGCGGCTTGGGAACGTAGCGGGTATCCCACCGAGAAGCATATAGCGACGCACCTCTCGGAGCGAACGCCGGTGCTCTACGTGGATCCGCCTGCCTCCGCGCTAGGGGCCTACCGTGACGGCACCGCCAGGTGCCGTGGTCTACGCATTGTTCAGCCCGGACTAGCAGTCCTGTCACCGAGCGTGTTGCCGGCAAAGACCTGGCCCGTCATGCGCAAGATCACCTCAATGCTTACGTGTCGTTCGATCGCGCGCGCAATGGCCTCGCTTGGGGTGAAGCGGGCGCGGGCCATCATCGTCGCGACCCACACGGACCTTTTTACTGCGGTCGACGCCAATCAACGCATTATGTACGCGACGGACGACTTCGTGGCCGGCGCGGAACTGATGTGTATGTCGCGCGATTACCTTGCTCGGGAGGAACGACGGCAGGCCGACAGTGCCGAATGCGTCGTCGTTGTAAGCCAACATCTCGCTCAGCGTTGGCGGCTGCTGGGGCACGAGCCCATATTCATCCCGAACGGCTGCGACACGGAGCGGTTTGCTGCAACGGACAAAGCGCCATGGCCTGACGACGTCGACCTGCCGCGGCCCATTGCGGGAGTGTTCGGGCACCTGTCCGATCGTATCGACCAGAGACTGCTTGAAGCCGTGATTGCGCGCGGTCACTCGGTCCTGCTTGTCGGCAGCGCTGATCCTTCCTTTCCGCTCGGCAGCTTGCTCGCCCGGCCCAATGTTCGCTATGTAGGACAGAAGTCGTTCGAGGCGATGCCGAGCTACCTTCGTGCGATTGATGTCGGCCTTACTCCCTATGCCGATAACGAATTCAATCGGGCGAGTTTCCCGATCAAAACGCTTGAGTATCTAGCGGCCGGGCGGCTTGCCGTATCGACGGACCTGCCGTCGGTGAGATGGCTCGACACCAGGCTTATTGGCGTAGCTCGGGAGCCTGCCGACTTCGCCGACGCAGTCGATCGCTTCATGCGGCGGCCCCGCACGCCCGACTTGGTCCATGCATGTCAGGCCTTCGCTCGCCAACACAGCTGGGCCCTGCGGACCCAGGCGTTCGCCGACCTGGTGGGCCTTCGAGAGGTCGCGACGTGCAGAATATGAACCCGCTTTAACAGGAATATTGCGGGCGAGGCGACAGGAGAACAGCGTATATCCAAAGTTCGTTGAAGTTCTCCGGTCTCTCTCCCGCTTATATATTCTTGAGGTACACGGCGCCGGCTCGCCAGCCGATAGCCCGGCCACGCGGTTCTTGAAGTATGCGGATCAGCGTGAGCAGGTCGCGCTCCGCGCCTGGTTGCGCGCAACATGCAGCTCGCGGCTGATCCGCTTGACCGACTATCCCTGAACATGAAAGGCGGCTTACCTTGCGGCATCCACCGACTTTATCCCCAGGCCAACCATTCAAAAGAAGAACGAATGGACACACCAGAATTAAAATTGAGGGTCAAAATCGGATGCCGGTTACCGCAAAAACAGGGCAAAAACTGCACGCCGAAACACACGCTATCTTTTTACGATTATTCGCAGATTCGTCGGATGTGTTTTCCATCTTCCCTAAAGGTCAAGGTAACATACCGTTAACCTTTGTGACTTGCGGGAGGTAGCATGCTCCCGGTAGGTGCAGGCCTCGC
Organism: Borborobacter xinjiangensis; assembly: GCF_047739745.1. Lineage (NCBI taxonomy): Bacteria > Pseudomonadati > Pseudomonadota > Alphaproteobacteria > Hyphomicrobiales > Phyllobacteriaceae > Borborobacter > Borborobacter xinjiangensis. Next base: position 50,217 of record NZ_JBLLVA010000028.1, read on the forward strand.
CAAGACCGGCTTGCTCATTGCTCTGCTGGTTCTTGGAGTCGACTGGCAAAGCGGGGCCGGGGGCTTAAGACATGACAGGTTAAGTGAAAGGTTAGTAATGGCAATTGAACCTGCCCGCTTCGGCATGCCCGATGCAACCACAACCGGCGTTCAGCCCGGCACGTCGCTCAAGCCGTATGATGGGCCGATGCACGTCACGACGGACGGTGCCGTCATCGAGAACGTCATCATCGACGGAATGCTGACGGTCGAGGCGGAGAACGTCACGATCAGAAACTGTGTCGTTCGGAATTTCTCAACTTGGGGGATTCAAGGCGACAAGGCCCCCGGGCTGCGTGTCGAATACTGTGATATCGACGGCACCGGCTCAACGCGCACATCGGGAATGCTTATTGGAGGCAATGGAGCCGCGGCGATTGGCAACGACATTCGCGGCATGGTCATTGGTATCCAGTTGGCAGGCGACGGTGTCATCAAGGATAACTATATCCACGATCTTGCCGACACATCTTCCAACCCGGATGATCGCCACTTTGACGGAATCACCCTCTTCGGTGGCGGAGGCAACCTGATCGAACACAATACGATCCTCTTGCCGCCCAAGGATGGTGGCACAGCCGCTGTC
>NZ_JBLLVA010000029.1:0-48866 GCF_047739745.1 Borborobacter xinjiangensis
CAGGTGTAGTTCCACAGCCCGCCCCAATTGGCCTGCTTTTCGAAGCAGACGATCTCGGGAATGTTGGCGCCCTTGGCGGCGGCCGACTGAAACGCCCGGAGCTGGGCCAGGCCAGACGGGCCCGCACCGATGACTGCAACCCTTTTATTCATATCCGTACCCCTCTTAAAGGAAATCTGTTTTTGGTTCTTTTGGTACAGAGAATGGTGCCTTTGATTATACCAATCTGTCAACTCCCTCTATCTGCAAAAATGCCATGAATGCCGCAGGGGAAAGTCTCTGACTTCCCCCGTCCGGTTCGGCGCACCTCTGCACGCGTCGGAAATTTTCCGGCATTTTCAAGAGGGTATTGGAGGATTTTAGATTCGAGGAATCCGTGCCTGAGCCTCAACAATTTGGCACATGGGTGATGAAAAATTTTTACGCAGGGGAAACGACAGCCGGAAAAAGCCTTAGTACTGCAACGGTGCCGTGCGTGAATACAACTTATAGCCTATTCCGGCACCGAATTCAAATTGCAGGCACCCACTTCCAAAAGACGCCTTCCATCCGCTCAGCGTAATATTTGAACTCGCATTCGAAACGGCGGCCATAAGCTTCCGCAGCAGCAAGAGCCAGGCCGCTTACCGGATTCATGCCTGTGCCTGGAGCGAACCAGTCCTCCAGCAAATCGTCCGGAACATACGCACCGATCCTCAGCGGTAACTTTTCCAGAACTGTATCCATTTCCTTCGGCGGCACTGCTTCGACCCTTTCATGGTTTGAAAACACATTCGCCGATGCGGAGGTTCCATATCCACGCAGCACCCCGCCACCCGCCGGTTCGTTCGGTCCCGCGCCGCGTCGCGATCCGTCTGTGCCGGAAGTCGACACCGGAACCAAACCATCACGTGGCCATTCCTGTGCATGTCCGTCGCGAGTCAAACATATCGGCGGCCTTGCGGTGGTGCCTGTTCTTGGGAAGCCCGAGGTGTCTATCGGAACGCGAAAGAAGCGGAGACGGGGCAACTCTTCAGGGGTGGTAGTGGTGCACCAGCACCCCGATGAAAGCGACCACGAAAAGGCCTCCCACATGGAGATCGCGCGGAAAATCGCAAACTTGCGAATGTACCAATTCGCCGGCGTCTATGATCAAAAAATTCGCTATCCGGGCGCAATCTATCATGTTCCTGGCGTCACCTTGATCGGGTCAAAGGCCGCGCGGAAGATTGGCATTTTCGGTGAGCGGGACTTGTTCGGCGGTGTGGTGCCGTTCGATTTCGTGGCGACCAAAGCAATCGTCCACCCTCTGATCACGGCGCAAGCAAGCGCGCCGCCCGGATGGTCGCATGCCTTTGCCGAGGCGGTGCGTCCGATCGTGCTCGTGGGCTATACGGCGTTCACGCCACAGGATGCACTCCAGGGCGCGACCCTGCTGCTCGAGAGGGGCGAGGTCCGGCTCAAGCCAGTTCACGCCCTCGGAGGGCATGGCCAGATCGTCGTTGCAAACGGTTCCGAGTTGGAAGCCAGCATCGATGCGATCGGTGGCCCGGAGCTGGCGCGTGGTGTCGTCGTCGAAGAAAACCTTTCCAACGTGACGACATATAGCATCGGACGCGTTAGCATCGGCGGTATGGTGGCCACTTATTGCGGCTCGCAACATCTGACCTCCGACAATGCCGGCGCGGCGACCTATGGCGGCTCCTCGCTTCTTGTGGCGCGCGGCGGCTTTGAAGAACTGCTCGCATTGCATTTGACGGCGGAAGCCCGGCTCGCGATTTCCCAGGCGCGCGATTTCGACAGGGCCGCGACACAACATTTTCCGGAACTGATCGCCTCCCGACGCAATTACGACGTTGCACAAGGTCTCGACGCAGGCGGGGAGTGGAAGTCCGGCGTGCTTGAGCAGTCCTGGCGTATCGGCGGTGCAAGCGCGGCGGAAATCCTGGCGCTGGAGGCCTTGCGGGCCGATCCGCAGCTCGCAGCAGTCGAAGCCGCCTGTTTCGAAATTTTCGGAGGAAGCAAATCGCCGCCTGAAAACGCCTTCGTCTACTTCCGAGGAGTCGATCGCGACGCGGGAGCCTTGACTAAATACGCACTGATTCAAGCTCGTCATTATGCAAACAAAAACCCTTGAAATCGCAGTCGATGGCCAGCGCCTTGCCGGCACTGTGGCCGTTCCCAAGACCGGAGTGCCGGGTGTTCTCTTCCTGCATGGATGGGCAGGCAATCAGGAGCGGGACTTGGATAGGGCGCAGACGATTGCCGCGTTCGGCTGTGTTTGCCTTACCTTCGATCTACGGGGTCACGCCCTTACGGAAGTTAAGCGCCAGACAGTGACCCGCGAGGACAACCTGCGCGATGCCGTGGCCGCTTACGATGTCCTGGTTTCGCAGCCAATGGTCGATGCTTCCTGCATCGCAGTAGTGGGCAGCAGCTATGGCGGATATCTTGCCGCATTCCTGTCGTCGCTGCGTCCGGTGAAGTGGATGGCATTGCGCGTGCCAGCCTTATATCGGGATGCTGACTGGTCGACGCCGAAAGCGGAACTGGACAGGCTCGTTCTCAATCGGTACCGGCGCTCGCTGGTTCGGCCGGAGGATAACCGTGTTCTTGGGCATTGCCAAACGTTCGAAGGCGATGTGCTCATCATTGAATCGGAACGGGATAACATCGTTCCGCATCCGGCGATCGCCAGCTATGTCGCCGCGTTCACCAGCGCCCGTTCGCTGACATATCGGGTGATAGAGGGCGCCGACCACGCGCTTTCGGACGAGCGAAGTCGGGACGCTTACAATTCCCTGCTTGCCGGGTGGATAAAGGAGATGGTGCTGGGCGCCAGATAGATCAGCGTCCACTCGAACAGCAAGGCAGGTCGGAACAGAGCGGCCGTGTCAGGGGCGCGCGATTACAGCCTGTTCAGCAAGCTATTCCAAGCACATGCAACTCATGAAGCGTGTTTGAAATAACTCGCCATTTCCTCGGCTGGCACCATGCTGCCGCCTGTCAACCAAATCAGATGGGTTGCTCGCGCCAATTTGCCGACGTCGATCCGCATGCCGGCAAGATACTGCGTATTATTCACGACATGCGATACCCCGCGCGCACCGGCGATGGCTGAGGGTTCAAGTTCGATGCCTTCGCTGCGTTTCAGCAGGGCAAGGAGCTGAAGCAGTTCTTCGTCGCTGACGGTTACATAGCCATCGACCAGCCTCTGCACGGCGCGGCCGATGAAGCTTGAGGCACGGCCCACTGCCAGGCCATCAGCGATTGTGCGGTTCGGGATGCCGAAATCCTGCACGCTGACCTCGTCATGCTTGCCCGTATAGACGCCCAGCAGCATGCAGGGCGACTGGGTCGGCTCGACGAAGATGCAGTGAACGTGATCGCCGAACACCAGCTTCAGCCCAAAGGCGACGCCGCCCGGGCCGCCGCCCACGCCGCAGGGCAGATAGACGAACAGCGGATGCTCCTCGTCCACCACGGCCTGCCGCGCCGCCAATTGCGGCTTCAGCCGCAGCGCCGCGACGGCATATCCGAGAAAAAGGTCCTTCGAGTGTTCGTCGTCGACGAAGTGGCAATTCGGATCGGCCTCAGCATCCTTGCGGCCTTGTGCAACGGCGGCGCTATAGTCACCGGTGTGCTCGACGACTTCGACCCCGTGCTGACGAAGCTTTTGTTTCTTCCAGGCCCGCGCATCGGCCGACATATGGACCGTCGTCTTGAAGCCGATCTTGGCGCTGATAATGCCGATTGAAAGACCAAGGTTTCCGGTCGAACCCACCATGACGCTGTAGTTCGAGAAGAATGCTCGCGCTGCATCGCTGTCGAGCTTGCCGTAATCGTCCTTCTCGCTGATCAGGCCTGCGGCAAGCGCCAGCGTTTCGGCCCGCTTCAGCACCTCATAGATGCCGCCACGCGCCTTGATCGAACCGGAGATCGGCAGGTGGCTGTCCTTCTTCAGAAGCAGCCTTCCGCTCGGGGTGAAGCCGTGACGCTGGCCCAGCGCATCGAGGAAGGCGGACGCTTCGACGGTCTCGGACTCGATTATGCCGCCCGTCTTCGCCAGTTCAGGGAAATAGCGGACGAGCAGGGGCGCGAAGCGCTGCAGCCTGCGGCTGGCATCCTCGACATCGGCCATGCCGAGCCCGACATCCTGCAATGCCTCCTGCGCCGGCGCGACGGCGGGATTGAACCAGGCGGACTCCCGGAGTGCCATGAGCTCTTCGAGAAGCGGATATTGGCTTACCCACTCTTCGATTGGCTTGCCGAGTACGCTCCGCGAGGGTGCAGTCATCATTGGATGCCTTCAATGCGAGTGGGGCCGCCGCAGCGGCCCCGATGCATGATCGTTATACGATCTGTATCAATAGATCGGGAATTTCCGGCAGAGATCCACGACTTCGTTGCGGATCGAAGAGATCGTCGCCTCGTCGGCAGGGTTGCGGATGACGCGCTCGATCCAGCGGGCGATCGTCTGGAATTCGGCGGTGCCGAAGCCGCGGGCAGTGCCGGCATTGCTGGAAAGACGCAGGCCCGACGGAGCCTCCGGCGGCCTTGTGTCGAACGGGATCTGGTTCTTGTTCACTGCCAGGCCGGCATGTTCGAGCGCCTTGGCAACGACGTCGCCGGTCACGCCATGCGCGGCGAGATCGACCAGCATCAGACCCGTATCCGTACCACCGGCAACGATGCGCACATCGGCCTCGCTCAGACCTTTGGCAAGCGCCTGCGCGTTATCGAGCACCGCCTGATTGTAGGCCTTGAATTCCGGCTTCAGCGCCTCACCGAGCGACGCGGCCTTTCCTGCAACGATGTGCAGCATCACCGAGCCCTGAACACCAGGGAAGATGCCGAAATTGATCTTCTTGCTGAGTGCCTCGTCGTTCCAGAGAGCCAAGCCGCCACGCCCGCCGCGAAGGGACTTGTACGTCGTCGTCGTGACCACATGGGCGTGCGGGAAAGGATGGGGATGCAGGCCGGTCGCGACCAGGCCGGCGAAATGCGCCATGTCGACCATCAGATACGCGCCGACCTCATCGGCGATCTTGCGAAGTGCTGCGAACTCGATGGCTCGGGGATAGGCCGAGCCGCCGGCGACAATCATCTTCGGCTTGTTCTTGAGTGCCAGATCGCGGATCTCGTCGAGGTCGAGCAGTTCGGTCTCGCGATTCACGCCGTAGTGGACGATATTGTAGTCACGTCCCGTCAAAGTCGCCGGATGGCCGTGGCTGATATGGCCGCCGGCAGCGGTGTTCATCGACAAGATGGTGTCGCCGAGCTTCAGCAGGCCCAGAAACACACCTGCATTTGCGTTCGAGCCGGAATGCGGCTGGGCATTGGCGAAACGGCAGCCGAAGAGTTCGCAGGCGCGGCGCACCGCCAGAGACTCGATGGCGTCGGCAAATTCGGCACCGCCATAGTACCTCGCATAAGGCAGACCTTCGACGGTCTTGTTGGTCAGCACTGACCCCTGAGCTTCCAACACCAGCCGGGAAACGATGTTCTCGGACGCGATCAGCTCGATGCCATCCTTCTGTCTCTTCAATTCACCCGTGATCGCGGCTTCGAGCTCCGGATCGCTCTCGAGGCCAGCGGTGAAATAGCCTTCATTGAGGTAGGACATCTTGGATTTCCTCTGATTTGGATGGCGGCATGGAGGCCCGCGCCTGCTTGTTCGCGGGAGTAAATTCATTTCAGCACTCGAAACCTCGACTAGTCGGCTGCCTCAGCGCGGTCGGAGGTCCCAAAACTGCATTGTCGCTGCGAACGATAGAAAGCAGAATTCATCATGTCTACTTAATTGTTCTTTAGCGATGCGTTAGAAAAATCGCATAATAATCTGAGCATTTTCGGCCGGCGAGGCGCGCCGCTTCGCTCGCTCAAACCGTCAGGTGGAGCAAGAAGAAGGGGGAGACCAGTGAGATCAGCGGAGGCCAGATAGGCCGACGCCGAGCGGTCCAGTCCGGCGTTCGGCGAATGGCGTTCTCAGTGCTTCAGCACGCGAGAAAGGAAGGTTTTCGTGCGTTCGTGCTGCGGTTCGTCGAATATCTGCGCCGGCTTGCCGATCTCCAGGATCGTGCCTTGATCGATATAGACCACGCGATCGGCAACTTCCCGCGCGAAACCCATTTCATGCGTGACGATCATCATGGTCATGCCATCGCTTGCAAGCTCGCGCATGACGTCCAGAACCTCGCCGACCATTTCCGGATCGAGCGCCGAGGTGGGCTCATCGAACAGCATGATGTGCGGCTCCATCGCCAATGCGCGAGCGATCGCCACGCGCTGCTGCTGGCCGCCGGAAAGCTGGCCCGGATACTTGTTCGCATGCGCCTTCAGGCCGACGCGATCCAATAGCCTCAAAGCATTGGCTTCGGCCTCGGCCTTCGACTTGCGGTGTACGCGCATCGGCGCCAGCGTGATGTTTTCCAGGACGGTCTTGTGCGGAAACAGGTTGAACTGCTGGAAAACCATCCCGACGCCCTTCCTGATGGCGGCGAGCTCTTTCTCGCCGCCGACCTGTCGGTCTTCCTCTGGAGGCATCTGATAGCCGTCGACCATAATGGAACCGTGCTGGTAAACTTCCAGCCCGTTCACGCAGCGGATGAGCGTGGACTTGCCTGAGCCACTGGCGCCAATGATGACCATGACCTCGCCTTTCTCGACCGAAAGGTCGACGTCCTTGAGAACGTGCAGGCTCCCGTAGAATTTGTTCACGCCGGTCATATCGACGATGGTGGTCATTTCAGTGCTCCGTCGAAGGTGTAGGACCTGCTCATCTGCTACCTTTCGCGAGATGAAGCTCGAGTTTGCGCGCGGCAAACGTGATCAGCGATCCGATCAGGAAGTAGGTCACAAAGAGGAAGATGTAGATTTCATAAGTGCGGTCGCTGTACTGCGGATTGGCCAGAACCATCTGGCCGGCGCGCAGGAAATCCGTCAGTCCGATGATGAAGACCAGCGGCGCGGCATTGAACACGTCCAGCACGTTGCCGACCAGTGGCGGCACGATGACGCGAAGCGCCTGCGGCAGCACAATATAGCGGTTGACGTCGAACCCGCTCATGCCAAGCGACCGGGCGGCTTCCACCTGTCCCTTCGGCACCGCCTGCAGGCCGCTGCGCACATATTCAGCCACATAGGCCGAGAAGAATATTGTAAAGCCGGCCATGCCGCGCAGGACGTCCGGTACCGAATATTGCGGCGCAAGCACCGGCAGGACAATCCAGACGCAGTACACGACCAGGATGAGCGGCACCGAGCGCATGGTCTCGATATAGGCGGTGCAGAACATCCTCACGCTGGCCAATTTGCTGCGACGGCCGAACGCCAGCAGGATGCCGATGGGCAGGGAAAGAAACGCCGTCACCACCGTGATCAGGATGCTCAGCATCAGGCCGCCCCAGAGGCCGATTCCGGGCGGAGAGAGCAGCGCAAAGACCGCTATGAGGCCCACTCCCCAGACTGGCACCAGAAAACGGCGGATTGCCGCCCATTGCGAAGTCGCAAACCAGCCGCCAAGTGCGAGTGCGGCGGCCGCAACGATCAGCAATGCGGCGGTGGTATCCCGATATCCAGCGGCTACCGCAAAGGTGGCGACGATCAGGCAATAGCCCACTGCCAGCCAGCGATGCAGAAAGAACACGCAGCCCAGCGTTGCGCCGAACAGCAGGCCGAAGACCAGAAGCGCGCCCCATGCCCGCCAGACCTGGTCGGCGGGGTATATGCCGACCAACAGCACCCGGATGCTTTCCGGGATGATGCTCCACTGTGCTTCCTGGAGCACCCAGGTCGCGCTGGCGAATAGCACCCAGGCGCACAGCGGGATGACGACAAGTGAGAGGGCCGTATCGAATGGCTTGGCGAAAAGATTGCGGCGCGACCAATGTACAGCAGCGGCGATCATCGGGTCGTCCCCTTTGCCAGGCGCGAATTTGCGAAATTGACTGCAGCGCTGATGACCCAGCTGAGAAGCAGATAGACGACCATGACGATCACGATGCCTTCAAGCGTGCGGCCGGTCTGGTTGGCGATAGTGCCATAGATATTGAACAATTCCGGGAAGCCGATGGCGATGCCGAGCGCAGTGTTCTTGGTCAGATTAATATATTGGTTGCCGAGCGAGGGCAGGACGACCCGGAACACCTGGGGCAGGATCACGTCGCCGAGCGTATTGCGGCGGCTGAGCCCCAGGGCGGCGGCGGCCTCCCACTGGCCCTTGTGTATCGCTTCGATCGCGCCGCGCACGATCTCGGCGATGTAGGACGCGCTGTTGACGATGATCGCGAGCAACAGGGCCGCCATTTCCGGGCTGATGCTGATGCCCCCGGCGGCCCTGAACCTGTTGGCAACCGGATAGTCGAGCGCGAAAGGGAAGCCGAAGGCGATCGACAGCAGAACGGCGGCAAGCGCCAAGCCCAGGACGATGAGCCGCGGCCTGGCCTTCAGGAACAGCGCGGCCAAGGCCAGAGCGACACCGGCGACCACGGCAACAATCGCTGGGGTCGTTGCGCCCTCTGCCAGTATCGGCCATGGCAGATAGGTGCTTTGCCGACTGATGATGATACCGCCATAGAATTTAGCTGCGGCTGCTAGCGGCGGGAACTGCAGGACGACGGCGAAATACCAGAATACGAGTTGGATGAGCAGGGGCGTATTGCGCACGAATTCCACGACGCCAAAGGAGATCTGCCTTACCAGCCAGTTCGTCGAGAGGCGACCCACGCCAAGCATCGTTCCCAAAACGGTGCTGAGAATAATGCCGAGAAGGGCGACCTTGATGGTGTTGAACAGGCCGGTGAGCAAAGCCTGCGCGTTTGAGTCGGCAGCCGTGAAATCGGTCAGGCTCGGCACCGAACCGCTCAGGCTCAGCGTCTTGCCTTCGCTGATGTCGAATCCGGCGGCCTGCCAGAGATAGTCGAAGCTGAAGCTGATACCGTGCCGTGCGAGCCCGTTGCGCACCGCAAGAGCGAAGGCAATCAAGACGCCAATCATCGCCACAATGATGGCCAACTGCAGCAGATCGTGCTTGATCCGCTTCCTGCGTCGGCTCCATGCCGAAGTCTGCAGGTCGAACCGTGGCTGGGGTTCGCTCTGTTGCTGAACTGTCATCGCTTGTTCCGAAGAAAAGGGCTGATCGGCGCGTTATGCCTCATCCCGAGCGCCGATCAAAGAAGTCCGGCGGCACCGCCGCCGGACGATAGCATGCGGTCAAAGCACGCGGTCAGTTCCACAGGGGCGAATAGATCGCGCCACCTTCGGTCCACAGAGCGTTCGGGGTGCCCTTGCGCTCCAGATACATCGTGGTGTCGGGTCCGAGATTGCGATCATAGATCTCGCCGTAATTGCCGACGGCACGAACCGCCTGCGCAACAAAGTCATCCGGCAGGCCGAAATCCTTGCCGAAGCCGCCACCGACGCCGAGCAGCTTCTGCATGAACGGATCGTCGCTCTTAGCGAGTTCGTCGACCTTGTCCGACGTGACGCCGGATTCCTCAGCCTGGAACAGGCCATATGTGATCCAACGCAATGCGTTGCGCCACTTGGAATCGTTAGCAACCACGAAGCCGGCGAAAGGCGACTTGTCCAGCGTGTCGGGCAGGATGACATAGTCGGTCGGCTTGGGAGAATTGCCGGCCCAGGCGGCAAGCGCCGACTTGTCCGTGCTCATGGCGTCGCAGCGGCCGGAACCCAGCGCCGCGAACAGCTTTTCCAGGTTCTCATAAGTCAGTACCTTGGAGGCGGTCCAGCCCTTGGCCTTGAACGCGCTGGCCAGAACGGTTTCGGTCACAGACCCTTGCGTCGTGCAGAAAGTGGCGCCGTCCAGTTCGTCAAAGGACTTCACGCCGATCTCAGCCTTCACCATGATGCCGGTGCCGTCGTAGAAATTGATCGGCAGGAAATCGACGGCGATCGCGGACTCACGTGCTGGCTTGAGCGTGGTATGGGCGAACACGACGTCCACCTGATTGGTCAAAACGGCATCGAAGCGGCTTTTGTCGGTTACGGTGACAAACTTCACCTTGGATGCATCGCCGAGGACGGCGGCGGCGACGGCCTTGCAGAAGTCGACGTCGAGACCCTCCAACTCGCCGGTCTTGGTGTTGAGGTAGCCGAAGCCCGGCGCGGTATTGTCGGTGCCGCAGTTCAGCGTTCCCCGTTCCTTGACGGTGTCGAGAACGGAGGCGGAAGCCGCGCTCGCCGACAGGCCGACGGCCGCAACAACGCCGGCTGCTATGAGTTTTGCCAGTGACATTTTCATTCCCCTTGCCATTGATACGATTGCTTTAGTGCCCGGTTGGAAAGTTGAGACGATCGGGATTTGGCGAATGCAGCGGCTGTGCCGTTCCGCCGGGGAATCCCCCCGTGGGACGGTCCACTTCGCAAAAACACGAGGAGCCGCGCCTTCATGCCAAGCCTGCTAACGATGGACGGGCCCATCAGTCAAGCCGACGCTAGGCAGTGTTTTTCATAAGGTCCACTTAATTCTTCTTGACTAATATGTAAGGAAATATAGACGGTCGACGGAGGAGCAGGACCGTTTTATGGATATTTCCCGACTAAGGGCGCTTCGTGAATTGGCCAAGCGCAAGACAATGGCGGCGGTGGCGGACGCCATGTTCGTCTCGGCTTCTGCCGTGTCGCAGCAGATTTCGCAGCTTGAGGATGAGGCCGGCGTTCCATTGGTGGAGCGACGTGGTCGCGGAGTTCGCCTTACGGAAGCCGGGGAGCGGCTCGTGGCACACGCCGAGAGGATCATCGGCATTCTCGAGGAGGCAAAGACCGATCTTGCTGAGCTGAAAAAAATTGTCGCAGGCGAGGTGAGGCTCGCTGCATTCCCCTCAATTGCTTCGACGCTGGCACCCTCGACAATGCGCGAACTGGAAGCAAATCACCCGCGACTGAGGGTCGTGCTCAATGCTATGGAACCGATGGAGGGACTCGCGGCGTTGCGCGCCTGGCAAACCGATGTCGCGATCGTTGATGATTTGACCGTCGATCCCTCCAGTGTCGATCGCAATGTCGAAGTGGCCTATCTGTGCGATGATCAGCTTTATGCGATTCTGCCGGTCAGCCATCCTTTGGCTCGGCAGGACAGCATTCATCTGAGCGAGTTGAAGGATGCAAAATGGGCGCTCGACGTTGCGTCAAACAAATATTCCGAAGTGATTGCGACAGCGTGCCGTTCGGCCGGCTTCGAACCTGTCGTCAACGCCTATTGCAATGGCTTCGAGGTGGTCGTCTCGCTGATTGAGGCCGGATGTTCCGTATCGGTGATGCCCGGCCTCAGGCTGAAAAACTATCGCGGCGAGGTCGTGTCCGTTCCTGTCGTGCCGGAAATACGGCGGCGAATATCGGCGGCCGTACGAGCCGGCGAAGCGCGAAATCCGGCCATTGCGGCGGTATTACGTGCGCTACGCAGCGCAGTCGAGCTACAGGGCGTCAGCGCCTAGATGTGAGACGCGGCGCCGGGATCAGACCAGTTCCCTCGGTCAGGCCGCGATGCTGTCGCGATTGGAATAGATCGCACGATCACGCCCTTGAGCTTTTGCGGCATAGAGGCTTTCATCCGCGGCACGCAAAACGGCATCCAATTCGTCGCCTGACTGGTGCGCCGCGACGCCGATGCTGACCGTGATTGATGTATCCTTGAGTCCAAGGACGTTTGCGATCGCCCGTGCTTTCGAACTGATGTGGTCGCAAATGCGACGCGCCTTATTGTAGTTCGCTCCGACGAGAAAAATGACAAATTCTTCGCCGCCGAAGCGTCCGGCAATGTCGCCCTTCCTGACGCTCGACCGGATCACACTTCCGAGTTCGTGCAAGACCGCATCGCCGGTCGCATGCCCGAACCTGTCATTGAGCGATTTGAAGTGATCGGCATCGATGAAGAGGAGAACGCCAGCTCCCTTTTCAGAAGTGTTCCTTTCGATGACGGCGCGCGCTTCCAAGAGGAAGGTCTTGCGGTTGGCAAGGTCCGTCAGGTCATCGATCGTTGCGGCACGCTGCAGTTCTTTGGTCATGCGAGTGAGCCGGACATTTTGCCGGATGAAGATGTATCCGAGCGGATAGCTGACCAGCACTACGATTACAGTCGTGAGGAAAAGATCAAGCAGGAGACGATCGAAGAAAAAAACCGCATAAAAGATCACCGTGAGGGCGTCGGCTCCGATTGCAGCGACGATCACCACCAAACTGGTCTGCACAAAGACTGGAAGCCGTTCAAAACGCTCCAGCAACTCGTCAACCCGTATCATTCTTGTCCGCTGCTCTTTACCGGCCACGGCACGGATGATGGTGCAAAGATATGAAGAAAGATTTTTTTGTCGCCGTGGGCTAGCCGGATCCGCCGTCATCGGTGGTGATGCCGGGCGCGGCTCAGTCCAATCCAATGCGTTTGGCGCTCTGCCGAAACAGGGCTGCGGCGTCTGGCGTGAACCTGAAGGTGGCGAGAAAATCATCGACGCCGAACTGCGGAAGTGTCTTGCGAATCGATGCAGCGTAGGTTTTAGCCTCGTCGATCCGCCCGGCCAGCGCGAGACAATACGCGGCTATCGCCAGGATGATAACATGGGCATTGGGGCGCGCGGCCGCCTTGAGAGCCCATTCGGCGGCTTCCTCGAACTGTCCGAGCCGAACATGGGCCATCGCCCTGGCGCCGAGCATCCCGAACAGAAGAGGGTCGAACGGGCTCAGCTGGCGCGAATGATCCGACGATCCGATCGCCGCTTGCGGATTGCCTGATTGGGAGTGGACGAAAGAGAGCGCATAGTGGCCGAGAGCGAAGTTCGGACTGAGATCCACCGCCCTCTCCAATTCGCCAAGAGACTCGTCCTGGCGCCCTCTGAGCCATAGAGCCCGACCCATCGCCCAGTGCGCCGCGGGATCGTGGTCGTCGACGATAAGCCCCCGACCGGCCGCCTCGAAAGCCTGGTCGCTTTCGTATTCGCGATCGGCCCATCGCTGAAACGCGTTTTGCCAATGCGTGAAGGACAGGCCGGCATGAGGCCTGGCAAAGGTCGGATCCAGCTCTATCGCCATCTTGAAGAAGTGCTGAGCCTGCTCGTTTTCCGATTTGGTGAAGCGATACATGTGCCAAAGGCCACGGTGATAGGCTCCCCAGGCATCAAGTGAGTTTGGCGGCTTCAGGATAGCGCGGTTCCGCTCGACCATCTCGATCTCGCTTGCGATCGAAGAGACAATCCTGTTGCCGATTTCATCAAGCACGAGGAACGCATCGTCAGGCGTGTGATCGAACGCCTCGGCCCAGATAATCCTGGCGGTTTGCGCCTCGATGAGCTCGACCGTAACGACCACGCGCCCGCTGAGGTTGCGCACCGATCCGGAGGAGACATAGTCCACATTCAGCCTGCGGCCGGCTTCTTCGGGTCCGATGTTCTTCTCGGCGAGAGCAAAGACCGAGCCCCGCGCAATGACGAACAGGTTTCTCAGCTTGGCGAGCCGCGTGATGATGTCGTGAGTTAATCCGTCCGCCAGCCCGCCACGAAAGCTTCCTCCCGGCACCTGCTCCAGGAACGGCATCACCGCCAGCGAGGCGCGCCGTGATGCGGAGCCGGCTGTCTCTGCCGAAGCTGTGGCAGGGGGCGAGACGGGCGACGTAAAGGCAAATCCGGGCGATGCACCGGCGCGCCGGCTTCTAACCGCTCGCCACGCATTGCGAACAGGTCCGAAATCCAGATCCTCGGCTTCAAAAAGCCGGGCGGTGGCGGCAAGATGTTCCTCGCATTCACGGGTGCGGCCGCCGGTTGCCAGAGCGCCAAGCAACGACACATGCGCCCGTACGTCGAATGGCGCGAGCTCGACCCATTTCTCCAGATATGAAAGCGCCTCTTCGCTGTCGGCCGGCAGGCGCCTGACGAGGCGCTCTAGCAAGGTGGTGTGTAAAGCCCGAAAGTGCCGCCTTTGCGAAGCCAGCCAGCTTTCGAATTGTGGGCTGCGGTCGAGTTCCAGCCCTTCGAGGAAGTCGCCAGCAAATAGCTCGGATAGCTCGCGCAGCCTGTCCCGATCGAGCGTCTCGATCCCGCCATCGGCAGCAGCCTGTAGGTAGAGGGCATCCACGCAACAGTCGCCGAGGTCGAGCGAGATCATGTCGCCGGACGTTTGAACCCTGCGGCGATCGGCTTCGTCCAATATGCCTCTGAGCTTGCTGAGGCACCAGCGGAGTTCGCCCCGGGGGTCGTTCGGAACCTCCCACAAGAGTTCGCACAGACGACTGCGCCCTACCTCATGCTGGGCGAGTGCAAGATAAGCGAGGAGCGCGCGGACCTTGCGCGATGCCGGAAGCTGCAGAGCGCCGCCATTTCGGCCCACAGCCAAGGGACCGAGCATCCGCACCTGGACACCCGCCATACGGCCATCCAGGTGCGATAGAGTGAATTGCTTGCGCGTTGCCACGCCTCATCCCGCATTGGCCCCTTGCCTCATGTTTATCACTGAAATCGATACGCTGCATCCACTGAACTTGGATGTCGACCCCGGTTCATGCGCGACCGCTCAGCCATAGGCGCGCGGTTCCTATTCCCATCCGTCCTCGACCACTGTTCAGCAACGAAGCGGATTCCACGTGCATTTCCACGCTTCTTACCACGCTCGCGCCTCCGCTCCTGCTCTACAAGCTGAAACCCACAGACCGCATCCCGGCAGCGAGCCTGGAAGCCACGCAAGACGTGATCTGCAAACGTGGATCACGATGAAAACTGCTCGAAGGAAGAACAAGGAGATTATCATGTCGCCTGAAGCAGCAATTCGAACGACTGCCGGACGAGGCCGCCTTTTCGACAACATCCTCGACACGGTCGGGGACACCCCGACGATCCGGATCAACAATCTCGGTGTTGGCCATGCCTCCCTCTACGTGAAAGCGGAATTCTTCAATCCGGCAGCCTCAGTAAAGGACCGCTTGGCGCTCGCGATCATCGAAGAGGCAGAGCGCAGCGGAGCCTTGAAGCCGGGGCAGACGGTGGTCGAGGCAACCAGCGGCAATACCGGCATCGGGCTTGCCATGGTTTGCGCGCAGAAGGGCTATCCGCTCGTTGTGACGATGGCCGACAGCTTTTCCATCGAACGTCGCAAGCTGATGCGCATGCTCGGCGCCAAGGTGGTGCTGACGCCGCGCGCTCAGAAGGGTTTCGGCATGTACAGGAAGGCTGTGGAACTGGCGGAAATGAATGGCTGGTTTCTGGCCCGTCAGTTCGAGACGACAGTGAATGCCGCAATCCATGAAGCAACCACGGCGCGCGAGATCATCAACGATTTCGCCGGGTCGCGGCTCGACTGGTTCGTGACCGGTTACGGGACCGGCGGCACCGTCACGGGAGTAGGCCGCGTGCTGCGCCGGGAACGCCCCGACACGCGCATCGTGCTCGCAGAACCGGCCAACGCCCGGCTAGTCGGCAGCGGCCATATCCAGCAGCGGGGATCGGATGGCGCGCCGGCCGCCAGCCATCCGGCCTTCGAGCCGCACCCGATCCAAGGCTGGACTCCGGATTTCATTCCGCATGTTCTGCAGGAGGCAATCGACTCCGGCCTCTATGACGAAGTGATATCGGTCGCCGGCGCCGAGGGCATCAAATGGGCGAAAGAACTGGCCCGGAAGGAAGGAATCTTCACCGGCATCTCGGGAGGTTCCACTTTCGCGGTGGCGCGCCAGATCGCCGAGCACGCACCGGCCGGCTCCATGATCCTGTGCATGCTTCCCGACACCGGCGAACGCTACATGACCACTCCGCTCTTCGACGGCGTCGAGGCAGAGATGAACGAAGAGGAGATGGCTCTTTCGCTGTCGACGCCCGGATTCCAGCTTGTAGCTGCATGATGCGCAGCAGAGAGGAAGAGAGATGGACGCTTTGCGGATTCCAATGCCCGCGGCCGCCGAGGAGACGCTCGATCCGGCGGACTGGACAGAGGTTCAGGCACTCTCGCATCAAGTGATCGATGACGCGATCGATTATTTGCGTGACGTTCGCGAGCGCCCGGTCTGGCGGGAGATGCCGACTGGCGTGAAGGCCACCTTTGACGCTTCCCTGCCGCATTCTGCGACACCCCTGGCCGAGGTCTATCGCCAGGTTGCGCAAAACGTCATGCCCTATCCTATGGGCAACATCCATCCGCGCTTCTGGTCCTGGTATATGGGTTCGAGCAACTTCACCGGAGCACTGGCCGACTTCCTGGCCGCCGTCCAAGGATCAAACCTCGGCGGCGGCAATCATGCCGCCGCCCGGTTGGACAGCCAGGTGGTTAATTGGTGCAAGGAGATGATGGGCTTTCCCGCTTCAGCCAGCGGCACGCTGGCCAGCGGCGGTTCGATGGCGAACCTGATCGCGCTGACGGTGGCGCGGAACGTCAAGGCCGGTGTCGATGTGCGCGAGGACGGCATCGCGGCCTTGGACAAGCCTCTGCGCTTTTATGGGTCGGATCAGCTTCATAGCTGCCACCGCAAGGCGATGGAAGCGCTTGGACTGGGTAATCGCGCCCTGCGACGCGTGGCAACGACAGCCGACCTGCGCATCGATCTCGCCGCCCTGAAGCAGGCGATTGCCAAGGATCGCGCGGCGGGCTTGCGGCCTGCCTGCGTGATCGGAACGGCCGGAACCGTCAACACCGGTGCAATCGACGACCTCGAGGCTCTCGCAAGCTTGGCAGCCGAAGAGGACCTTTGGTTTCATGTCGATGGCTGCATCGGCGCGCTGATTGCGATCGCCCCGGAGAATGCCTACCGCGTTGCCGGCATCGAGCATGCCGACTCTGTAGCGCTTGACCCGCATAAGTGGCTCCACGCCCCTTTTGAGGTTGGCTGCGCGCTGGTCCGTGATGCCAAGGCACATCATCAGGCATTTGCGGTGACGCCTGAATATCTACAAGCCACGCCGCGCGGCCTCGCATCGGCCGACTGGCTCTACGAATATGGTCTCCAGACCACGCGCGGCTTCCGGGCGCTGAAGGTCTGGATGGCGCTCAAGGAGCATGGCATCGAGAAGTTTGGCCGGCTGATCGACCAGAACATCGCGCAAGCGCGATATCTGAGCGGCCTGATTGAGGCTTATCCTGAGCTCGAGCTGGTAGCGCCAACGAGCATAAATATTGTCTGCTACCGCTATCGCGCGGAGGGCCTGGAAGACGAGACGCTGAAGGCCCTCAATGTCGAGATCATGCTGCGGCTTCAGGAAGAAGGCATAGCGGCACTCTCGGATACGACTGTCCACGGCGAACATTGTCTGAGGGTCGCGATAAACAATCACCGCACCCGGCGAGAGGACCTGGATCTGCTCGTGGCGGAAACGTTGCGCCTTGGCGAAGAGTTGGCCGGAGCCACAGCAATGGCAAAAGGGGTCGCGCACGAGGAAGCCACAAGAGACGTGCGAAATCAGTAGCATCTCCAATTAAGAACTCGTTAACGCTGTTGGCGATGCGCGGTGGGGAACGCGCAGTCGCACAGACAAGGCCACAGGATCAATGCTAGGACCGACGCGGGTCTGAGTTGGAGTCCCCCTCAGATCAAGGGTCCGGCAGTTCCACCCGTCCTACCCTGAACTGCCGGATCCGCTCTCAAGCAGGAGCTGGGAAGCTTCTAGGTATCGCATCATGGCACGTGGGGCTGCGCCGTAGGTTAGCGCGGTCATCCGTTGACAACATCTGCGAGCACCGTGGCAATCTGTTGGATTTGTTCGGGTGCATCGCGCGTATGGTGAATGACGATTTCCATCGCTTCGATCTCCGGCAGTCCATCTGCCGGCGTCATGATGCGATGGCCAGGCAAAGCCGCTCGCCGGGGAAGAAGACTTACTCCCAATCCTTCAGCGATAGCGCTCTGAAGGCTGGCAAGGCTTGAACTGGTGTAGATCAGGTGCCAACGCCGTCCCACTCGGTCGAGGGCATTCATCATGTCGTTTCTGTAAAGACCATTGGGCGGAAAGGCGACCAGGGGGAGGGGATCGGCTGCAGAGATCGGATGAGCCGCACTTTCCAGCCAGCATAGAGGCTCCGGCCAATGCATCATGCCGGCGGTTTCTCCGCGCTTCTGCTTGACCATGACCAGATCGAACTCGCCCATATTGAACGAGCGTTGAAGGTCACGGCTTAGACCGCTGGTCACCTCGAGCTTCACGTTTGGATGATCACGCATGAATTGCGCCAATGCCGGCGTGACGAGCCTTGATGCAAAGTCTTCCGGCAAACCGAGCCGTAATGTACGTCCGACCGCAGTTCCCGACATCGCCGCGGACGCTTCATCATTGAGCATCAGCATGCGGCGTGCATAGCCGAGCAACTGCTCCCCAGCCTCCGTCGGCTGGACGCCACGCCGACCGCGATTGAGCAAATGCTGCCCGGTTGCCTCTTCCAGCCGCAATATCTTCTGGCTGATCGTCGATTGCGTTGAATTCAGCAATCGCGCCGATGCGGTGAAGCTGCGAGCGTCAACCACGGTGACGAAGGCCCGTAGGAGGTCGAGGTTAAGAACAGTATTCATATTCCAACTTCATATCATTGAAACATTTCATTTCCAAATGCGTCGCTGGCTGTGTAACTCCAATGGGCAGACAGGAGGCACATCCATGCACGCATCGATTTCAAGGCTAAGTGCGCTGGCCGTCATCGTGGGGCTCATGCTCATGTTCAACGGGCACTTTGCGGAAACGGCAACAGCCGCTTACGCGCAGACTGGACTGATTGCAGCCGCTGCGGTCGGAGATATTGCAGCCGTGAAGAAGGCACTCAGTGCCGGCGCTGCGCTGGAAGAGCGTGATGAACGCCGGCGAACGGCGCTTCTTGCCGCCGTTCATGGCAATCACGTTGAGGTCGCACGAGCGCTTATTGAAGCTGGAGCCGACGTCAACGCCAAGGACGACATGAACGACAGCCCGTACCTTTATGCTGGGGCGCGGGGATATCTTGATATTCTCAAGTTGACGCTGGAGCATGGCGCCGATCTCGAAAGCACCAATCGCTATGGCGGTACGGCACTCATTCCCGCAGCCGAGCGAGGTCATGTCGAAACCGTTAGCACGCTGATTGAAGCCGGCGTCGACGTCGATCACGTCAACAAGCTCGGCTGGACTGCCTTGCTCGAAGCCATCATTCTCGGCGATGGCGGTTCTCGCCATATTGAAATCGTGAAGCTCCTGGTCGAAGCGGGAGCGAACGTCAACCTCGCCGACAAGGATGGTGTGAGGCCGCTTCAGCACGCACGCCAGCGTGGCTATTCCGAAATCGTAAGTTTGCTTCAGAATGCAGGTGCCAAATGACGGATATTAATAAATTCCTCGACGAAGCCGTTGCTCTTGCGCTCGACAATGTAGAGCGAGGCGGCCGTCCTTTTGGCGCTGTCGTGGTCAAGGATGGCGAAGTCATCGCCCGCGCGGTCAACCGGATGCAGGCGGATAGTGATCCGACCGCACACGCCGAACTGTTGGCCTTGCGGGCGGCCGGCAAGGCCCTTCAGTCGCCGCGGCTGGACGGCTGCGCGGTCTACGCAAGTGGCCAGCCTTGCCCGATGTGCCTCGCCGCCATGCGCATGTCAGGCATCGATGACGTCACATTCGCTTATTCCAACGACGAGGCCGAGCCCTTCGGCTTGTCGACCGCTGCCATCGCCGCCGAATTGGCGAAGCCCTTCGACCAGCAAGCCGGCCTGTCGATCAGACATTGCCCTCACGCAGCCAGCGAGGCGAACCATCTCTACCGGGTCTGGCAAGCCAAAAATACTTTCCGGAGCTAGAATAAACGCATGCCGGATAGTCAACAGCCTGCGCGGGGCGGGCAATGGGCGATGCTTGCCCTGATCGCATTGATCGGGCTCAATCTTCGCCCGTTTCTCACCGCATCGGGACCCATTCTATCGAGTATAGAGGCCGACACAGGCATGGGCTATGACGGCCTGGCCATGCTTACGCTGTTGCCCATTCTGCTGATGGGCGCAGGCGCATTTTTTGCGCCAAGCATTCAAACAGCAGTAGGCACGCGCCGTGGGGTGCTCGCCGCGCTATTGGTGCTCATGCTCGGTTCGCTGCTGAAGCTGGCAGTTTCCGGCGGTTTGTCGCTGATTATGACGGCGGCACTGTGCGGAGCGGGCGTGGCATTCATACAGGCCGTTCTCCCGGGCATCATCAAGGAAAGATTTCCGGCAAATGTTTCTGCCGTGACCGGACTTTATTCGGCCATGATCATGGGAGGCGGCGCGCTCGGGGCACGGATCACGCCAATCCTGATGGGCAGTGAGGACGATTGGCGATCCGCGTTGGCCTGGCTGGCGCTTCCCGCCGGTATCGCCCTTGTCGCTGCCTTCCGCATTTTATCGAACGCGAAGGTTGCCAGGCCGGACCGCTCCCTGACAAGCGCACTGCTTCGTCGCCCCCGCACATGGGCGCTGATGGCGGCTTTCGGTCTGGTCAATGGCGGCTATTCCTCAATGGTAGCGTGGCTTGCGCCATACTATCAAAGTCAAGGATGGGGAATCGCCACGAGCGGGAACCTTGTCGCGGTTATGGCGGTGTTCCAAGCAGTTTCGGCTCTTACCATCCCTGTGCTGGCTCGGCGCAGCATCGACCGCCGTCCCTGGCTCTGCACCACTCTGCTGATGCAGGCGATCGGATTTTCCGGACTGGCATTCTTTCCAGCCGCGTCCCCCGCCTTCTGGGCGGGTGTTTGCGGAGCCGGTCTTGGCGGAAGCTTTTCGCTCTCGATCGTTGCCGCGCTCGATCATCTTCCCCGACCCGAGCAGGCGGGAACTCTAACTGCTCTGATGCAGGGTGGCGGTTTCCTGATTGCAGCGCTTGCACCTCTGGCTACAGCTCTGTTGCACGATTGGAGCGGCAGTTTCGTCAGCGGATGGATAATGCATTTGGGATGCATTGCGGTGACCTTCCCGCTTTATATGCGGCTCGATCCGGCCAGATACGCTGATGTCATGGGTCTACCCACGTTCGATAAGCGGATTGCCCTGCCTAACCTCAGTGCGAAAGCGGCTGATTGCTCCGGAATCCGGAATTGAACGGACATATGGACCGCGGCTGTCCCGGATGTCCGGAAGGACTCACGCACGGTCTCACCTACCGTTTGACAGCCATCTGCCATGAACGCACTCGCAACGCTCTATTTCGCTCCTGGTCGTCCGAGCATATGATTGCTGAAGATCGACAATGGAGAAAATCGAGTGGACATAAAGCGATGCGGAACACGGCCGTCGATGAAGCCATCGGCCGACTACTTCACCGGTAATGTTCGACAGGATCCGATCATCGAGGCGGAGTCACCGGCCCAGGTTCGCGCGGTCAGCGTCAGCTTCGAGCCGGGCGCTCGAACCGTCTGGCACACCCACCCACTCGGTCAGACGCTGATCGTTACCTCCGGCTGCGGACTGGCGCAGACGTGGGGCGGACCGGTGCAGGAGATCCGCAGCGGTGATGTGGTCTGGTTCTCCCCGGGAGAAAAGCATTGGCACGGCGCGTCACCGAGCACTGCTATGACGCACATCGCCATTCAGGAGGCGCTGGACGGTAAAGCCGTCGATTGGCTAGAGCGTGTGTCCGACGAGGAATACGCCTCGCCGTTCACGACCTGACGCTACGCCACGGAAGCCGGCCGGTTGGACCCGCTGACCGCTGCTTCGCAGACCTCTATGTGCTTGGCCAGTGCCTCGTTGGACATAACCGCGCTGATCGTCCGGATATCGCGGTTCTGGAACTTCGGCATCTGCTGCAGTTCCTTGAGGCGCTCGAGAAGTGCTACGCGCGTCATGCTCGTCTCCTTTCGCTTGGTCGGGCGGCTGTGACATGCCGCCGGTTAGGCGGCCACAGTCAGGCGGCCCGCACACCCGCCTTCAACGGGATCTCGATATCGACTTCCAGCGTCGAAACCTGCTCGCCGCGATCCATTTTCACGTTCACCTTGTCGCGATCGACCTGCACGTGCTTGGCGATGACGGCCAGGATCTCCTCCCGCAGGACCGCCACCAGATCCGAGTGGCCGGCTGACGACCGCTCGTGGGCAAGCAGCACCTGAAGGCGCTCGCGCGCTGTCGGCGCCGAACTCTTCTTGCCGAAGAAGTTGAAAATGCTCATGCCGCCCTCCGCCCGAATATCTTACCGAACAGTCCGCGCTTTTCGCCCGGAATGGTGACCGGAACCGTCTCTCCGGTGAGCCGGCGGGCGGCGTCGAGATAGGCCAAAGCCGGTGCGCTGCGGCTGTCGGCAACCGTGACCGGCATGCCGATGTTGGAGGCGCGCAGCACGTCCATGCTCTCTGGAATGATACCGAGCAGCGGGATCGACAGTATCTCGAGCACGTCGTCCACTTTCAGCATGTCGCCGCGCTTGGCGCGCTCGGCATCATAGCGAGTGAGCAGCAGATGCTTCTCCACCCGGTCGCCTCGCTCAGCCCTGGCGGTCTTGGCGTCGAGGAGGCCGATGATGCGATCTGAATCGCGAACCGAGGAGACTTCCGGATTTGTCACGATGACGGCGATGTCGGCGTGGCGCATCGCCAGCGTGGCGCCACGCTCGATGCCGGCCGGGCTGTCGCAAATGATCCAGTCGAATGAATTCTTCAGTTCGCCAATCACGCGCTCCACGCCCTCGGGCGTCAGATTGTCCTTGTCGCGCGTCTGGGATGCCGGCAGCAGGTGGAGCGTCTCTACCCGCTTGTCGCGGATCAGCGCCTGCGGCAGCTTGGCGTCACCCTGGATGACATTGATCAGATCGTAGACGACCCTGCGCTCGGCACCCATGACGAGGTCGAGATTGCGCAAGCCGACATCGAAATCAACGACGACGGTCTTTTCGTTCCTCTGCGCCAGTGCCGCGCCGAGCGCGGCGGTGGAGGTCGTCTTGCCCACCCCTCCCTTACCTGATGTCACCACGATTACTTTCGCCATCTAGCTCTCCTGTCTAATGGCCGGCCGCCAAATTAGTTTAGGGTCTCTGCCCTGATCACATCGCCTTCGAGCCAGAACTGGACGGCTTGCCCGCGAAGCTTGCGGTCCATGTCGTCGGCCGTCTTGTAGAGGCCGTCGATCGCCAGCAGTTCCGCCTCCAGCTTTCGGCAGAAGATGCGGGCCGAGGCATTGCCCACCGAGCCCGCCAAAGCCCTTCCTCTCAGCGTCCCGTAGACGTGGATCGAGCCGCCGGCAATGATCTCGGCACCCGATGCGACCGATCCGACAATGGTGACGTCGCCTTCCGGAAAGATCACCGATTGTCCGGAACGCACGGGTTCCTTGACGATGATCGAAGGCACGGCCCGTACCGGAGGCGTTGCCACAGGCGGCGTTGCTTCTGCCGGCCTGTCATCGGAACGGGGTGCATCGGCAGCCGCTGCCTCGGCAGGCGCTTCGAAATCGCTCGCCGGCCGGCCGCCCCCTATAGCGGGGGGCAAGCCGGGGCCCAGCAGCGACGAACGCGCTCCCTCGATGCCCATGACCTGCACGCTACGTTGAGCAAGCGCCTCGATCAGTTCCTTCAACTGCACCCGATCGATATCGAGATTCTCCACATCGAGAACGATTGGCCGTCTGAGGAAAAACCCTGCAGAACGTGCTGCGAGATCGTCGAGTCGGGCGAGCCATCCCTCGAACGGCAGTTCCGGAGAAAGCGCAAGCGCCAGGAAGGAGCGGCCCTTGAGACGGATTGGACGCGTGTCTGTTAGCACTTCGGTCATCTTGGTTAATTTTCCCTTGCTGTGATCTAGGCGGACGATGGTTAACCAATGGTTAACGCCCATGTCTGCAAAGGGCCAGAGAGGGGATTTTGATGGGTTCGAGCGGCTTTATCTGTAGAAGCTCGCAGCGCATGGTTGTAGCGCTACGAGCGCTGGGTCCGGCAGGTTTAGTTGCTGTCGACATAATAGATAGCTGAGTCGCGCAGGGGCTCTAAACCGACAACTCGCGTCATCCACAGCCAACGCGCACCAAAGGTGGCCGTAGCCTTGATGTTGCGCTTGAATCGTAATATTAAAAGTTACATGAAACGAGACAGCCGCCTTTCTTCGGTCCTCCACGCGCTTTTGCATATCGCCGATCGTGGCGAACCGCTCACCTCCGAAGTGCTCGCCAAGTGTATGAACACCCATCCAGTTGTGGTTCGCCGCACGATGGGTCTTTTGCGTGAGGCGGGCTTCGTACGCTCCGCGAAGGGTCGTGCGGGCGGCTGGTCCATGGCAACCGATCTCGACGCTATCTCCCTTCGCCAATTGCACGAGGCGCTCGGCGAGCCGGCCGTCTTTGCCATCGGCAACCGGAACGAAACAACGGAGTGTCTCGTCGAGCAGTCAGTCAATGCCGTGTTGGATCGAGCCTTCGCCGAGGCTGAGGCACTGCTGCTCGAGCGTTTCGCCTCCGTCACCCTTGCAGATCTCGCTGTGGAATTCTCGCGGCGTCACGCGGATCGGCGACAAGGAAAGGTATAGAACATGCTCCATGACGTGATCGTCGTCGGGGGCAGCTACGCCGGCATGGCGGCTGCTCTGCAACTTCTGCGCGCGCGGCGCAAGGTGCTCATCATCGACGCGGGCCTTCGGCGCAACAGGTTCGCTTCCGCATCGCACGGCTTTCTGGGTCAGGATGGGACCGATCCGGCTCAGATCGCACGTGCCGCGCGAGATCAGCTTACGGCCTATCCGACACTGACCTGGCTGGAAGATACCGCGACGGATGCCGAGCAGCACGAGGGGCGCTTCGTAGTGACGACCTCTGACCGCGCGCGACATGATGGCCGGCGACTGGTCTTCGCCACCGGTGTCAGCGACACACTGCCCGCGATCGACGGGCTGCCTGAACGTTGGGGCAGGAGCGTCTTCCACTGTCCCTATTGTCATGGCTACGAACTCGACTTGGGGCGGATCGGGGTGATCGCGACGGGGCCGCTCGTGTTTCATCAAGCGCTCTTGCTTGCCGAATGGGGGAAGGTGACCTTGCTCTTGAACGGCGCCTTCGAACCGGACGCGCAGGCCCGCGCCCAGCTCAGTAAGCGTGACGTTGCGGTCGAGACGAGTCGGATTGCAGGCATCGAAGGTCACGCGGACGTAAGGTTGGAAGACGGGCGTCTCGTGCGTTTCGCAGGGCTCTTCATAGCCACCCGCAACGCGCCGTCTACACCGCTGGCGGAAAGCCTCGACTGCCAGATTGAAGTCACGCCTTTCGGCACCCAGATTTCAACGGACGCCACTAGGCAGACCACGGTACCCGGCGCCTTCGCCTGCGGGGACGCAGCCCAAGTGCCACATTCCGTATCGCTCGCTGTCGGGGACGGCGCTATGACGGGGATACATGTGCATCGGTCATTGGTGTTTTGAAATGATTGCGAAGAGCGCCGGGTAGGGGAGGTGCATGCTCTGCGGCGCAATTCTCTTGCGCAAGAAACCGCAAGTTTTGACAACGCGTCAGCAGAGGACGCAACAGATGAGTTCTGATTTGAAGGAACATCATCACCGCTGGTTTGTTCTTCAGGTAGTGGATCAAACTATCAGGGAAAATCATCATGAATAAATCGGTGAAAGAAGCGCGGTGGTTGCTGTTTCCGGTTTTCGGCCTATGGGGATTGATCGCTATTATCGGTGTGGCTGCCAGCTAACGTTTATGGCTCAGGTCAACAGGCAAGCGCTGGAGGCAATACTTTCGGGCGTGGGTGCTCGCCAATTTTCAACAGGGCGCGAGCATTTGAATGCCCCAAACCGTTTACGGCTACGTAATGTTTCGTGAGGGAACGCCTTCTTTTCCGAAGGGTTGAACTCACGAGGTGTCGAGAGCCTCAACGCGTAAATCCAACTAGGAGAAGCATCATGCCAAACCGAGGCGGAACCCACGAGCAGCATGTCAAAGCTGGGCAGCAGAGCCACAAAAACGACGACACCAAAAGAGGCCAGCAGCAGGCGCAAGACGACAAAAATCGTCAGCAGGGTGGCCATCGAGGTGGCAGCGGCAACTTTGCAGAAGACCGCGAGCGCGCTTCCGAAGCCGGACGCAAGGGCGGTCAGCGCTAGCTTCTAACAAATATATCGAGTTAAAAACCCGTTCGGTTCACGCCGGACGGGTTTTTTTGCTGCCCGCATTTGAAGGTTATGAGCTTGGCGATTTTAACCGCGTGGTCATGAAGGGCAGGGGCCTCATGAACTGGGCACAAATAATGGAAACGATGCACCATGAACGGAGACACGCCGACAATTCCGGGTGAAGCATCGCAGGCGCTGCTGATTGTGCAAAGTTGCCTTGGCGACTCACTTTTAGCCGTCTACCTGCACGGTTCGGCCGTGGCGGGTGGCCTCCGCCCGGGCAGCGACGTGGATGTGCTTGTGGTCACTAACCAGCCGACAACCCCGAAAGTTCGCGAATGCCTGGTGGCCGAGTTGAGGATGATTTCGGGACGGCACCCGGCCGAGCCGGGAGCTCCGCGTCCTCTTGAACTGATCGTCTTTCAACATGCCGATCTCATGGCATCGGTTTATCCTGTGCGCAGCGAGTTCGTTTACGGCGAGTGGCTACGCGAGGCATTCGAGGCTGGCGTGGCGCCGGAGCCCGCGGCCGATCCTGAATTCACCCTCCTTTTGGCGCAAGCCCGGCAGGAAGCAAAGACCTTGATCGGACCAGATCCAGCCGGACTGTTGCCGATCATTCTGGAAACCGACATTCGCCGTGCGATCGGGGATGCGCTTCCTATGCTTCTCGGTAGGCTGGAAGGAGATGAACGCAACGTCCTGCTCACACTCGTGCGTATGTGGCGAACGCTGGCTACAGGAGAGTTCGTCTCCAAGGATGTTGCCGCAGAATGGGCGATGATCCGCCTGCCTGCCGAGCCCGCCGCAGTGATCGCCTGCGCGAGAGAGGCATATCTGGGCAGGAGGACGGATGATTGGCAGACACAACACGAAGTGCGACAGGTCGTTGGCGATCTAAGCAGACGCGTCATGGCGATGCTATGATCGCTCCCCCCCGTGTCGTTGGCGTTCCCCCAAGAGGCCGGGCTGAGGCTGTGTGGCAGGCGGGGCTCTGCACTTCGATGCAGGTGGTGATGTTGGAGGCGTAGCTATATCGTTGCCATCCCCCAAGCTGGCAGAATGGTACCGATCCACAGCCGTGCGTTAACCGCTCTTCAATCCACTGCCCTCCCGAGCGGTGTTAGACGGCGTTTTCGCCGGGGTGTCGAGAGATGGTCCACCAATCAGTCAGCGGCTCTCCCCAGCAACGTAAAGATGGCGGCTGCGCCAAGCACCGCAATCTGGGCCAGCCGCTCTGCGACCTTTTTTGGGGAAGGTTGCGAGCCTTGATCCGTGAGCGCGATCCAAGTTGCTGCTGCCCCGGACAGCACCGTCAGGCAGATCGCGGAAAGGAATAGGAGCTTAAATGGAAGCATGGGGTTTCTCCGATCGACAACATCGAAGCTAATGATGCGCCATCGCAAAGCGGCGTGGATAAAGCGGGACCATAAGACTGTCAGGGAGGACGGGGTGACGCGTCCCGCAAACGAGCAAGATGCCTGAAGCGCCGATCTGCGGAGGCGATGTCGGTCTTTTGGCCTGCCGAGAGCGTCAGTTTGATTGGCCTGCTATTGGCATCGACAAGAACATGTATCTTGGTCATCAGGTCACCACGGGATCGACCGAGGCAATGATCTCGATCCTCTTTTTGCCGTCACGCCCTGCTGATGGACGCGACAATAGGGGTGTCGATCATCTGGACCTTGCCATCAATGGTGCGTGGGCGGTATCGCTCAGGCAGGTCTCGCAAAGGTGCACCGGATCGCAGCACCCAGAAGATGAATGCCGTCGAGGACCTGTCGATCATCTACGCGCGGACCCCTCTCGACTTGTAGGGTAACAGTGGCTTGATCACGCGCCACTCAAAGCCGGTCAGGTCGTATCGGCTCATGCGGAACCATCGGATTCCGCTGCAACATGAAAGTCTCAAGTCGGGAAACAGGCCAATGCCGGCGGATTGTCACGAAACTCTGAGTACTCAAAGACCGAAGCATCGCAGCGACAACAGGCCGTAGGCGGTTGGCTCATATCCCAACAGGAGACGGCTCCAAACCGGCTTTGTTGCCAACACGGTCAGCAGCCCGAAGCCGCTCCAGATGATGGCGGTGCCGTAAGATGTTCGGGCATATCGGCCGAAGCGCTCCATAGTCAGGCGGCCGCTCGTTGCCGTGCGTACATATCCTGTTTGCCGGAGCGCATGAGCATGCAGCCGATGATAAACATGGTCGCGCCCCACACCAGAAAACCAATATCCCAATAGATTCGGTACTCTTCGGCCACCGTTTCGTTGACCCTATGCACAACAAGCAGATGGTGGTCGATTATTCCTTCCACCACGTTGAAGGCACCGAAGCCGATGAGCATCGTGCCGACTAGGAGCTTGTTCGACCAATAGAGGTGGCGACGATGCGCATGACGCCAGAGGATGAACAGGCCCGCCACGACGAAAATGTAGGTGCTGCTGTGAAAGATGCCGTCCCAGAAGGTGTTCAGCTCGAGATTTTCAATGGAGGTGATTGGGTACCAGCTACTTAGCATGTGATGCCATTGCAGTACCTGATGCAAAACGATTCCGTCGAAGAAACCACCAAGGCCGAGGCCGAATAGTATTCCAGACGCCGTGGGGAACGTTCTGATCTCGGCGGTCCTGGGCATGATCTTATCCTCCCTTTGGGATTGGGATCATGGCGCAGTTGCAATCAGTGTCCTGCCGACATACCAACCCCTGCCTCGCAGGTATGTTCCCCTGTCTGCGTCCGCTCTCTGCCAAATCAGTCAATCCGCCTTTATGAGTTCATGGCCTAGACAAGGCCTCAGCACATAAAATAACCATTCCACCGAAACGCGCGACTTGGCTGCGGCTCAGGCGGCCAGTCATGCTTGATCCGTTCGATGATCGACGCACACAACTTCGGATGCCGAACCAGTTTGCGATGCCGGCTGCGACGTTCCTTGGCCTTGCCATTCGCTGCCACGCAGAAATAGCCGGTCAGTTCCGGCATCTCGGCGTCTTCGAACGTGTTCCGCGCGATCTCGCGGAAAATCGTCGAGCGATGGCGGCCGAGCTTCTCGGCAATGACGTCGACAGCGACGCCGGCCTGACGCCAGCGCTCGATCTTACGGCGTTCATCCAAATCGAGCTGGGAGTAGATGCGCTTCACCGGTGATTTCCTTGCATGCGATAAGCCACTGATATCGCTGCAAAGTCGCACTTCAAGGTAGAACCCACAACATCTCATGTCATGTCAAAGTCGCGTAAGATATCATATGGAATATCCCCGCCTTAGTGACAGTAACCACCCAAATCTGATTTGGGCCGCTACTGTCAAGTGGTCAAAACAATATTTCCCCAAGCCCTACACCCAAGCTAAAAATTGGGATCACTACCACCACAAAAAACGCGATCCAGACCATAATTGTCAGCATCGCTTTTGTTGCTTCGGACATTTTCCACCCCTCAACACCACGGTACGAACCGCTTGTTTACACCGCCGCCCTTTGCAGAGCGAGCGGCTTTCTTACTATCCGGACGCTTCTTGCAGTGTAGAACCTCGCGCGCCTCTTTGAGAGACGACTTCCTTGCGTCAGGCTCGGAGACTGCCGGAGCGATCCTTAAATTTGAACGCGTTCTATGCCGTTCAGAGGGTTGGTTGGATATAGCTTCGCGCAAAGCAGCGATAGAGGGCAGGGGTGCCACAGCCTGTTTGCGCTTAGATGGTCGCGCGGCAAAGCCGCTGTTTCGACCATGGTCCGAATGCAGCCTAGTCGGCTGCATGATTTTTTTCTTAGACGGGCTCTTGAGGAAAGGGGAGCCCCATGCCAGCGGACTGGCTAAATCCCTCTCGATTGAGCGAGATACCGGCTTTGCCGCATCGCTTCTTCGCGCGCTGCGAGCAGCCGCTGCTTGACTGCGCTTGGCCTTACCTTTTCGTGCCATCCTAAGTCACCTTCCGTGTCATATGAGAACCACAACCGGACGCCATCAACGTCCGAATAATGAGCGTTCACCCGCTCATCAAACTTCGGCGGCGTTCCGCCTGGGGGAGGGGCCCACGGAATAGGCACCCGGCCACCGCGCTCAAAGCGCGGCATCGAGGTACTTTCGACGTAGCTTTCCAGACCTTTGTTAAGCCAAGCCCAGATGACCGGCGATTGCGGCGGCTCATCGTTGTATTTTGCGCGCCATCCTTCCACGAAGTAGCGGCAGAAATTATCCGCCGTCTTGCCGCTCATCATGAACTGGATTGGCTTAGCCGCGTCCCGGAACACTTTTACCGTCTTGCTCCTTGTGCCATGCGGCACCCGGCGCACATCAGCGAACGAGTAAAACAAGTCTTGCGGGGATATGCCCGCGTCGACGTACCTTTCCGCCAGTTGCTGGAAATAAGCGTCACCGAGCGGCGGCTTTTTCGAAGGCATAGGCCCGAACCCTTGTCGGGCATCGTCACCCATATCCTTCTGCAGGTACTTGCAGGCATAGCGGATCGCTTCGGCGCTCACCTTGTCCCAATAGGACAGGCCATGCGGCCAATGCTTTTGCATGAAGTTCTCCCGCAACTTGTGCTCGGGAACTTTGCCCTGCCAGTACAGGACGATATGCCAGTGCGCACGGCCCTTCTTGGAGCCGTATTCGCCCACGACGAAATAGCGCACCGGATATCCGTCGACGCGCAGATATTTGAGGAATTTTTGCACGTCTGAATAGGTCAAAACCGCAGCCCGGATGTGATCAATCCCGCCTATCGTCAGGTCCTCGCCATAGGTCAGCGTAACAACGTGAGCGGCGCTAGCGGTTTTTCCTTCGGCAATGTTGCGACCGACCCAATCATCAACTTTGCGCTCGCGACATTGCCAGCATTCGCGACAGGCAACGAACCCGACATCTGCGATTTTGCTTGGATTGAGGCACACGGTTTCGTTTCCTGTCACTAAATGCACATTGGACCAAGGGATGTGTGTTCGGCTGGCGAGAAAAATACTTGCGTTTTTTCTCGCCAGCCATGGGCGGACGCTAATCGCGCCCGTCCCAATCTTCGCCGTCCGCATACGCGGCACGGATTGAGCGCCAGTTAGCTAGCTCCCAATGGGCAGGGTCCCAGAATTTCCAGTCCCCGCCCCAGATGACGTCAATACCGGCTTGCGCGGCCACCTCTTTGCCGAGGTGACCGAGCACCGCCCATTGCTTAGGCGACAGCGCCCACGCTTTTGTTCCGTGGATCAAATCGACCGCAGCGCCATAATTGTGCGGACTTTCGCCCGCCCGCGCTTTGCTACGACCGGCCTTGAACAGCCGGTTTTGCTCCAGCGAGCCACGCACGACACAATGAGCAAACAGCGGAATGCCGAGCTTGAAACAGCGCTTAATCAGCTTGCGCTCGAACTCCAGTATTTCCGGCTGCGCGCCCGTTCGATCCGCGCGCCCCTGCTGGACCGACCAGCGCTCCGAATAGATGAACGCCCGATCCACCATGCCGCTCACCTCATGTACGTAGGCGTGATCCCCGAGACCGGGGACCACATCGAGCGCAGGGCGGTCAGGCACCACCGCCTCCCGGCGATTGGCCATCCACCGCGCCTCCGGCGTCCGCGCCGGGTTCGGGCTGGACAGGCTCCGGTGACTGTACCTCTGCTCCACCAGCATTAGCAGCCGCTCCCGGAGCGTCGGTGACGACGGTTTCTGCTGGTCTTCCATTGGCTTCCTCCAAACGCCGACGCTCGAACGCGGCCTCTATTTCGCCCGCCTGCTGCGCAAGGCGGCGCTCCATGTTTTGCTGCATGCGGTACATCATCTCTTCAAGTTCTGGATTGCGATGGCGACGGTTCGCGATCTTTGTGAAGATCACAGGGTCAACCACGCGAACGAACGTCGGCTCGCCATCGGCGGTCTGATACCAGACCTGCCCACCGTCCCGAGGGACCGCGATCCATGCCACGTCGCCGCCCGCCGCAAACTCGATTGTTTCCACCCCGGGCGGCACCACAGCTATCAGCTGCTCCACCGCGCCCACTTCGCCCCAAGTGCGATAGAAAGCGGTTTCATGCTCACAATTGACATGGAGCCTGATGCGACGCTCGCCGTCCACGCCGGGGAGAACCACGGCATCGCCGGAGTACATCTGCCAGCGCGCCAACGAATTCAATTTAATAGCCATTGCATTACCTTTCAGGTTACCGCCAGTGAATGCACTGGCGGCTCAGTTGAACGAGGGAAGGGGAGTTAAGCCTTGGCGATACGATCCTGCGGAGCGACCGCGAGAACCTTTTCGTAGTCATCGGTCGCCTCAACCAAATGGCCACCGAAGACCGTATTGCCTTCAATAAACACATCGCCCTGGGTGACCACTTCGAACGGGTCTTGATTGGTCACGACGAACGGTTTCGTATGCATGTTGGTGCACAGGTAGAAGTCCGTTGAGAGCGTCGGGTTTGCCGTCTCAACAGCCCAAATGCGTTGCCGATCCTCATCAAAACCGGCATCGACTTCGGGGCGATAGAAGCGCCCGCCCACGCGTGGCGCATCGATGTTCCAGCGCGCGTTAAGCGGCTCATAGCCGAACGTCGCATCAGGCGTATCGTGGTCAACGTCGATACGACCATTCTTGACGACCTCGACTTTCTCCGGGTCCAACGTGTCCCGCAGGTACTGCGGCAGCATATCGACCGTCGTCGTATGCAAGTACGGGTCTTCCTGACGCTCAAAAAGCTGGTCAGGCGTGATCTCTGCCACGATCATCACGATACCGCCCGTGCCGATGCGCGGCACTTGAACCGACATGTCGAGGAACGTCGCCCCGTTCACGACACTTTCGGTAAGGTTTGCACCATCCGATGCATACCGCTTCGCCATGCCGAAAATGGTTGTCTTATCGGCCAGCAACATCGGCTGCTTAAACGCTTGCTCGGGGATGGAAATACCATCCATCAGCAAATTGATGATCCAGTCATCATGGGCGTTATACTGCTGACGCAGCCGCGCAAACGCCTGCGTTTTGCGCGCCATTTCGATGTTAGAGAGCGAAACGGTGATACCGTTTTGCTCCATTTCCGCGAAGATTTCCGGGAAGCTACCGACGCCACCGGGCACCGCCTTGAAGAACACCGAATTGCTAGTGTTGTTATCGTAATAGGACGGATAACTCACGGTGCTACCGTCGCTCTCCCTCGCGGCATTGAGTGGCCCGAGTGTCGGGTTGGCATTCGCGAAGGCGATGCCCTTAACCGCCAGCTGCGAATTGACGACGTTAAGAGGAACCTCGCCGTCAATCACTGCCTGATCAAAGTCCGGCACGATATGCCGGAACTGCTCATGCGACCAAAAGGCCGGAGCCAGATCCGTCTGAAGCCGTGTCCGAAGCGCCAGGTCCGGCGAGCGGTTTTCGGCGCGGAAGTTCCAAATGCGGTTGTACGCTTCCAAATAGGCCGTGTTGACCAACTGGTCAGGCCGTCCGTGAAGGCCAAGATACTTATAGACCGCATTGGCACCATGCGCACCGAACGCCGCCGTTTCGATGTATGGCACCACAAGTTCGCCTTCGAGAGGCGGCTTGCCCTCATAGGAGAGGTTCAACTGATCCATCGAGCCGTTGAAGCGCTCCAGCGCCAAATTCGGCACTAGATAGGCCATGACGCGAACGTTAATCGCGTTCATGAGAATTTCCGCCGTTTCCATGCTCTCGAAAGAGAACCGGAGACGACCGGACCGAACGGCATCCTCGCGCAGCAGCGGGAAGGCGGCAATGGGAACCATCTTACCAGCGGGCAGGGAGGTGATACCCCGCGCCGCCTGCCGACGCATCGTGCGCGGCGTTGCTATCGGTTGCGTGTTCGAACGCGCCTTAGACATTGAATTAGGAGCCTTCACTTGCTTCTTCCTTTCTTGAAGCGTTTCAGAATTTTACGGAGTTTCGCGCGACGACGCGCACATGCGCCGCAGCGTCTCATCGCCAACGGATGTCAAAAGACGGGACATAATCCCACCATGTGCCAGACTTCGGCACAGGCGTTACCTTGACCCCATCCTTCCAACCGCGTTGGAATTCCGGCAAGGTTTTGTGTTGGATGTTGTACGCAATATCCCCGCCGAGGTTTCGGAGGAACCAAGCGGTAGAAGCAAGTTCGCTGTCGCCATACCTTGCTTCGAAGGTTTCCGCGTCCATGAGTTTAGGATTTACATCCATATCCCGCCACGGATTGGTGACCGACGGTCGTTCCAACGTCGGTGTTTGAGGCTTGCCCATCGACGCCGACAACGCCGCCGCCTTGCCAGACGGACGCCGTTCCACCGCGCCCGCTGTATAGCTTGGCACGTTGAATGACCTCGACGGTCGCGCCGTTAGGTTAGCCGTCGAGGCATTCAGGTTGCGGATTTGCGCCTGGACAAGCTCATATTCCGCTTCCCGCTTCTGATCCGCGAACGGGTCGAAGTTGGAAAGAAAGCTGTTGCCGATAGACATAAGGCTATCGCCAATAGCACCACCCGCGCCTTCCGTTGCCTGAAGCACAGGTGCCCTACGCGACAGAGGAGCTTCCGCCGCATTGGAAGACGACAGCGAAAAACCTGCCGAGCCGCCATTGCGAAGGACGGTTAGAGGGTTGAAGCCCGCCGATGCCGCCTCCTTGACCATCTTGTCATAGTCAACTTCGCTGCGAACAACTTGCGGATGGGCTTCCGCATAAGCCCGCGCTTCCGCGCGGTCCTCAAGGTCCCACTGCCGTTGGAGGTGCATCGCCTCCATTTCGTTCTTGTACTGCTGTTTCGCCTGCTTCTTCTTCGAGCTAGAAGACAGAACGGCGCCGCCGATCGAGGCGACGGCGCCGATTAACGCCCCGATGAACTAGTCAACCTCCCGAAGCAGCGATTTGCGACTTGCGCGCGCCGTCAACAGATCGACGCCGACGAGAACCGCCGCCATTACGCCGTTGACCAACTGCGCGACAAGATCGCTATCAAGGCCGCGCGCGATAAGATACGCGGCGGCCATCGTGCCGAGCCGCTCAAGCAGCGGCCGGGCAAAGTTCCGAATAAGCATGTCTTTCATGAGTTTGCCTTTCGACGTTAAACCGTCACCGAAAGGCGGGTTCCATAATGCGTTCACGGTTCAGGCCATGAATGCCGCATAAGATATCTTATGGAACTTCCCCAACCCTTTGAACTTGAATAATATTTCGCCCCTAGAGGAGCCGCACAACCAATTCGAACGGCGCAATGCTCTCAATCCTAATTGCACTGGCGGCTGGATGAGGAGGATTGATCATCTCGTTCTGATCGGAGCTGTTGGGGACCGAAACGATGGCTGAAGGAACGAACAAAAGCGCAGTTCCAAACCTGCAAGCCATTCGTCTCCGATCCGCTGTGTGAAGGATTCGCGCCGGCGCCAGCCGTCGGGGAGCTCTGCCAAGGCGCGGCTTATAAGCGGTGTATCGTCGGGCACTTCATAAGCGACCATGGCAAGGGTCGGCAGCAACTCCGGATCCTCGACATAAACGAGCTTTTCAAACACACACAGGGACGGCGACGTGGCGGCATAGGTCACGAGACGGCCCACGCTGTTCCACCGGCCGCCGAACCGTAAGCCGTAACCTCCATCGGACGCTTCAGCAAACCGCAGGCTCGAAAGCCGCCACAGCCGCATAAGGCGGCAGCACCCCAGGCAATGTTGCCGAGAACCGCTTCAATGACTCGCGCTCCGGCCTCTGTCTGAGCAACATTCAGTGGCGTTTCGCCGCCCAGCTCGGCCAGTTCCTTCCGCAGCCAGCGGTTAGCTTTGTCGGCTTCGCCAAACATCTCCTCCGCAAGCAACTGGATGCGCAGGATGCGAACCGCACGGTCGGACTCCTCGATCGTCAGGCGTTGGTTCTTCTCGGCGCGGTGCCTGCGTGTGCGCGCCGGAATGACGAAGCGCTCGATTTCCTGTTCACTCAGGCCGGCCAGTGACAATCCCTGGAGCGTGGCAAGTGGAAGGCGCCGTCTCACGATCATCGCAAGATCGGCCTGGGAATGAACATGCACCAAGAAACGCTGACGCCCCCAGCTTGCGGGCGACTTCCTCAATCACCGCTATGGACGTGGCCATATTTCATCTCCGGCAATATGCCTCAAAATTTCGGGCATCTTGCCGAAATTGCAACTCCTTCGTCTTCTGCAACCGGCGACAGGTCCGGCCTGAATCGCGTGCCGAGGACTACCGATTACCGCGACGCTTGGTATAGCTTGGTGGCGATCTCAAACATCTCCTCGGGGGCATAGTCGGGGGTGAACGCCGAGGGCTCGCCAACAAGTTCGTGAATCTTGCCGCCGTCCGGCATGCCTTCCACGACTTCCAATTCCCCGGGAGGATCGTCCGGCAGGGCCATCTCTCCGTTTCCCCAAATGGCTGACATCGCGACATAGTCTTGCGGACTGAAAGTGTAGAGCCGGCGATGCGAGCCCTCCTCCAGATACTTCTGACATTCGGGAATATTGCCAAGCGGGATATTCGGCGTCGGAAGCATCTTCTCGATCTCCACACCGGTGATCTGCTTGAGGGCGAGCGCATATGCGTGGGCGTGCACCGATCCCCTGACCAGGAGATAGCCGCAGACCTCCCGACCGGTGGGATCCGAAACGGTTTCGTAGACGCGCAGCTTGTGCAGACGAGCCCCGCATTCCAGATGGAAGTTGTGCAGGAGATCGAAAATCACATTGCCGGTGGTGGTGACGAAATCATTGTTCCAGCTGAGGCCGTTTCCATTCACGGGGACGGCACCTCCGCCATGCGACAGGAACCCCGAGGCAAGCCGGATGTCTTTCATCACCTCAAAGGGCGCGCCGCTTATATCCGTGGGGCCGACCATGTCGCCATCAGGCTCGTCAGGACCATTGTTCAGCATCGCAACGCCATTGCTGACCAACTCGACATGCCCGAGTTCTTCAGCCGTGATTGCCGCAACGAGGCTGTAAAAGGGCTTGAGCTTGCTCTTCGAACGGAAATTGAAACTTTGGAACAGGTAGTTGTTCAGAGTTGACATTTCGCCATATTTTCCGCCCAGCAACTCTTGCAGGGCGGCGGCGGCATTGGGGTCTTGCTGCGCTGGGGCTGGCAATTCGATTTGAAGCTTGTCGACACGTAGAAACATGGGGCGGGTCCTCCTTCGAAGCGCCACCAACCCCCTTCCCCTGCATATGTTCCATCACAATAACGGTGGTCCGGGCGCCCGCCGAACCGAATTCGCGCTGCTTTTCGCAACATGGCAGCACTATTTTGAACTGCTGATAAGCGCTTCTTCGCGCTTGCGCTGTAGTCTCGGTGGGCTAGCCGTCGCCGATCTCCAGGAGCTTACTGATGAAACCGGATCCAGCGATCGGGCTGACATTTTGGCAAAACACCCGAAACGACACCAAGGTTCAAGCGCGCGCCTCTTGTCGTCGACAGTCCGCGACAACGCTGATGATCTGGTTGGCGTTTTCTACAGTGCGTCCTGGCAGACGACGAAGCCTCAACGTTTCTGAGCCACTCGGTTGTGCATCAACGGCTCCCGCGGCAGGCCTCTCTCTCGTCCATCTTGAGCCGCGAGATTGCCTTTGCCAATTGTGCCGGCACCGCTCTTACCTTGCTGATGATCGACGTCGATCATTTCAAAGGGATCAATGACAAATGGGGTCACTCGACAGGCGATATGGTCTTGCGGCAAGTCGCCGAGATAATATGGACAACGTGCGAACCAGCGACTTTGTGTCCCGCTACGGTGGCGAAGACTTCCTTATTGCGCTCGTTGAAACAGCAGAGGACCGCGGCGTCGAAATCGCCGAGCGCATAAGGCAGGAGTTCGTCTCCCGTTCGCTTCAATTGCCGGAAGGCGGTACGCTGAATTCAACCGTTTCCATCGGGGTTGCCGCCCACCGCGGTCATCCGGATTATGCATATCTGATCGATAT
Source organism: Borborobacter xinjiangensis (assembly GCF_047739745.1). Taxonomy (NCBI): domain Bacteria; kingdom Pseudomonadati; phylum Pseudomonadota; class Alphaproteobacteria; order Hyphomicrobiales; family Phyllobacteriaceae; genus Borborobacter; species Borborobacter xinjiangensis. The sequence continues at coordinate 37,877 of NZ_JBLLVA010000029.1, forward strand.
AGCTGACAAGCGCTCTACCAGGCGAAGAGCGCCGGTCGCAACCGAACCGAGACAGGCATGCCGGCTAGCGGCCTTCAGGCACCGGCCGCCGGCGACTGACTATGTCGCCTTAGCCGGTGGCCGACGGGCGCCTGAACGCTTCAAACGAGGCGTCGCTTCGATGATCTCAGGCACCGCCTGACAGCATTTCGTTAAGCGAGAGTGCAATGACATTGGTGGCCAGAATCAGGTCGTCGAGCTTGAGCTTCTCGTCGGCGCGATGAGCGTTGGCTTCCAGCATGGTTCGCGGACCCGCCCCGTAAAGCACCGTCGGAATGCCGGCGTTGCAGTAGTGCCGTGCATCCGTATAGAGCGGCACGCCATGGGCCAGCACTTCCTCGCCGATCAGGGCCGAGGCGTGCCGCTGCAGCGCGCCGGCAAGGCGCTCCTGCCCCTTCAACGGTTTCAGCGGATTGGCGAGCATCAACTCGCGCACATGGCATTCCACGCCGGGCATTTCTCGCGCCGCCCCCTCGATGAAAGCGATCAGCTCGCGCGTGACTTCCGCGCCGTTCTCCTCGGGTATCATGCGCCGATCGATGCGCATGACGATTTTGTCGGGAACGACATTCGTGTTCACCCCTCCCGAAATCAGACCGACGACCAATGACGGAATGGTGATGCCGGTAACCGATGACTTCTGCTCGGCGAACCCGGCCCGTAGCGAATAAACCCGGTTGAGGATGTGAGTGGCAGCTTCCAGCGCATCGACGCCGGTTTCCGGACGTGCCGCGTGGGCCGACTTGCCGCGCACCTCGACATCGAGATGAAGGCAGCCATTGTGTGCGGTGACGACGCCGTAGGAAAGGCCGGCGCAGATCGCATAGTCCGGCTTGGTCAGGCCCTGCTGCAACAGATAGAGTGGGCCGATATCACCACCCACCTCTTCGTCATACGTCAGGTGGATTTCCACCGCGCCGGACAGTTTTTCGCCGAGCGACATGAGCGCCAGCAACGCATAGGCATAGGTCACGAAATCCGATTTCGAGGTGGCGACTCCGCGGCCATACATCCAGCCGTCCTTGATCTCGGCACCGTATGGATCGACCGTCCATCCTTCGCCCGGCGCCACGACATCGCCATGAGCGTTGAGCGCGATGGTCGGGCCCGGACCGAAACGGTGCCGCACGATCAGATTGGTGGCGCTGATCATACCGACCTTTTCGACCAGTTCCTGCGGTATCTTGTGGCGCTCGACCTCGAACCCAAGAGCCTCATAGAGTTCGGCGGCGCGGTCGGCATGCGCCTGGCAGTCTCCCGGCGGGTTGTCGGAAGCGACCTTGACGAGTTCGGCAAGCATGCGGATCTGATCGTCGCGGTGCGAACCGATAAAGTCCATCAGGCGAGCTTCTGGTCCACCTTCGGAGCGCGAGGCGATTGGTCTGGGGTTCATTATGTGTTCCTTTGAAAATTCTCGATGAAGTTGAGGAGGACGGCCGCGCCCGCCGCAACGTCTTGGGCGGTCACGGACTCCTGGGGAGAGTGGCTGACGCCGTCCTTGCACCTGACGAAGATCATGCCGATGTCGGTGAGCGTGCTCATGGCCATGCCGTCATGACCGGCACCGCTCGGCAACCGGATCGCGCGAAGTCCCGTCTTTTCAACGGCACTGTCGAGCTGGTTGATGAAGGCCGGAGCACAGGGGCATGATTCCAAGTCGAGGATCACATCGATCTCGATGCCCACTCCGCGACGCTCGGCAATCTCGGTGGCGGCGGCCGCGAATTGGGCATAGGCGGCCTTGCGCACATCATCGACTTGGGAGCGCAGATCGAGCGACAGCGACACCTCGCCCGGTATCACATTGATCAGGCCCGGCTCCGCTTTGATCACCCCGACCGTGCCAACGGTGTTCTGATGTGAAGCAGCAATGCTCTCCACCGCAAGCGCGATTTCGCTCGCCGCCAACATCGGGTCGTGGCGCATGCCCATCGGCACGGTGCCGGCGTGGTTCGCAGCACCTTTCAGTTTGACCATGGCGCGTGTCTGACCGCTAATTGCGGTGACCACACCGACGGGAAGGTCTTCAGCCTGCAGCACCGGACCCTGCTCTATATGGATTTCGACATAGCCGATGACCTCTTCGGGCCGATGCGCAGCCGCCGAAATGCGGGTCGGATCGAGGCCGAACTTGGCCATCGCCTCTCTCATGGTCAGGCCGTTTTCGTCCTTTGCATTAAGGAGATCGTCGCCATGCTGGCCGGTGATCGCGCGGCTGCCGGCAAGCGTTGTCCTGAAGCGCGTGCCTTCCTCATCGCCGAACGCGACGACTTCAATGCCGAAGGGAAAACGCCTGCCGCGCGCGTTGAGGACGGCGACACAATCCAACGAGGTCAGCACGCCGAGCGGACCGTCATAACGACCCGCATTGACGACGCTGTCCATGTGCGATCCCGTAACCAGGTAAGGACCGCCGCCGGCTTGGGAATGGTAGCGTCCGATGACGTTGCCGACCTCGTCGATGCGCGCATCCATGCCCGCATCCGTCATCCATGCCACCAGGGTTTCGGCCGCTACCTTATGCTGCCGGGAAAGATAGAGGCGCGTCACGCCCTCGCCGGGCTCGCTGATCCGGCCGAGTTCGTCGCAGCGCGCCATGATGCGCCTGCCGGCATCGGGTTCGCTCAGATAGCTCGGCATGAGGCTGCTTCTCCCCGCGCTTTCGGCCTGATCAGCTCTGAGGCGCATGGTGCTTATGCCAGTGGCGGGCGATGGCATCGCGGCGGCAGATCCAGACCGCATCGTGCTTTTGCACGTAGTCGAGGAAGCGCAGGAACGAGGCCCAGCGCCCCGGACGTCCGACGATGCGTAGATGCAAGCCGGCCGACATCATTCGCGGAATGCGGTCGCTCTCGCGATAAAGCACGTCGAACGTGTCCTTCAGATAGGCGAAATACTGGTCGCCCGAGTTGAAGCCGGCGGTCGCCACAAAGCGCATATCGTTCGCCTCAAGCGTGTAGGGAATGCGCAGATGCTGTTTGCCGTTGACGTTTTCCCAGTAAGGCAGGTCATCGGCGTATGTATCGGAATCGTAGAGGAAACCGCCTTCCTCGACGACGAGCTTCAGCGTGTTGGGGCTGCAACGCCCGGTATACCAGCCGACCGGCCGTTCGCCGGTGATGCGGGCGATGGTTTCAATGGCCAGCTTCATGTGGGCGCGCTCGGTTTCCTCGCCCATCCACTGATGATCGATCCATTTCCAGCCATGGCTGGCGATCTCGTGGCCGAGCGAGTGCATGATCTTGCCGGCTTCGGGATAATGCTCCAGCGCCAGACCGTTCGCCAACACCGTCGCCTGGATGCCTCGTTCCTTGAACTCGTTGAAGATGCGCCAGAACGCGACGCGGGTGCCGTATTCGTAGAGCGACTCCATGTTCATGTTGCGTACGCCGTAGAGCTGCGGTGCGCCCATAATGTCGGAAATGAAGTTTTCGGAATGCGCGTCGCCATGTAGGACGCAGTTTTCCGAGCCCTCCTCGAAGGCGACGATGATCTGAAGGGCGAGCTTGGCGCCGTTCGGCCAGTTTGCCATCGGAGGCTTGTCGCCGTAGCCCACCATGTCTCGTGGATATGCCATTTGTCCGTCCCTTTCCTTATTTTCGCGCGTGCTACCGTCCGCCATTTGGCGCAATTTCCAGGTGCTTCACTGATCCGCTCAGTCTCTTCGGCAGCGGATAGGCGAGATCGCCGAACTTGCTGGTGCCGAGCCGGAGCGCCACGATGCTCTCGATCAGCTTCGTGGCGGCGGTGACACCCTCGATGACCGGCACGCCGATTTCCTGCTGGATGTGGTCGGCAAGATCTGCCATGCCCGCGCAGCCGAGCACGATCGCACCGATCTCATCCTCGGCAACGGCGCGCCGGCATTCCTCGACAATGTCCCTGCAGGCCGCCATACCGGTCTCTTCCAGCTCCAGCACCTCGAGCCCGGAGGCCCTCACCTTCCTGCACTGATGCTCGAAACCGTGGATCTGCAGCAGGTGCTCGCAGATGATCTTTGTGCGCGCCAAAGTGGTAACCACGGAAAAGCGGGTGGCAACGATGCTGGCTATATGGAAGGCGGCTTCGGCGATGCCGATCACCGGACCGCGCGCAAGCTCGCGTGCGGCCAGATAGCCAGGGTCGCCGAAACAGGCGATCACATAGCCGTCGAGGCCGTCACGTTCGCCTTCGCGTATCTTTTCGAGAATACCGATCGTGCTGACGGCCTCGTCATAGTGGCTTTCGATTGAAGGCGGCCCGCTGGTCACGGAGACGGAAAGCACCTCCGTGCCCGGTGCCGCAACCTGGCGGGCAGCGGCCAGATTCTTTTGCGCGAAGGCAGCTGTTGTCGTCGGATTGATGATCTGGATGCGCATGATGCTCCTATCCTCCGAGATATGCCCGTCGCACGTCGTCATTCTCGGCCAGTTCACGAGACGGGCCGGAAAGTGCGATCTTTCCCGTCTCAAGCACATAGGAGTGGCTGGAGAGCTTGAGTGCCATGCGCGAATTCTGCTCGACCAGAATCACGCCGACGCCCTCGTCGCGGTTGATGCTGGTAATGAAGCGGGCAATCTCGCGCACGATGATCGGCGCGATGCCCAAGGAAGGCTCATCGAGCAGCAGCAGGCGCGGCTTCGACATCAGCGCGCGGCCGATGGCCACCATCTGCTGCTCGCCGCCCGACAGGCTGCCCGCCTGCTGTTTGATGCGCTCCTTCAGTCGTGGAAAGCGCGTCAGGATACCATCCAGATCGGCGGTTACGCTGGCGCCGTCCCTGCGACGGTAGGCGCCCATGAGCAGATTGTCCTTCACGCTCATGAAGGGGAAGATGCGGCGGCCTTCCGGCACCATTGCAAGGCCTTGCGCGACGATCTGGTCCGGACCCCTGCCGTCCAGCCTCTCGCCGTCGAACCAGATCTCGCCCGCCGCGGGCGCGGTAAGTCCCGTTATGGCTCGCAGGATCGACGTCTTGCCGGCGCCATTGGCACCGATAAGCGAGATGATTTCGCCTTTGCCAGCCGTCATCGAGATGCCCTTGACGGCCCGCACCTTGCCATAGGCAACCGACAGGTCGTTGATGGAGAAATGCGCGCTCACAGGCCGATCTCCTCGTCTTCCGCGCCGAGATAGGCCTCAATGACCTTGTCGTTTCTCTGTATCTCGGCCGGCGTTCCTTCCGCGATCTTGCTGCCAAAATTCACCACGAGGATGCGTTCGCTCACCGACATCACGGCCGCCATGTCGTGTTCGACGAGGATCGGGGTCACGCCCTCGTCGCGGATCTTGCGGATCAGATCGACGCCCCTTTTGGTTTCATCCGAATTCAAGCCGGCGAACGGCTCGTCGAGCAGGATGAGCTGCGGACGGGCGGCCAGCGCGACTGCAATTCCGAGATTGCGCAGCATTCCATGCGGCAGCGAGGCCGTGACGGCATTTGCTAAATCTCTCATGCCCAGCATGTCGAGCACGTGATCGGCATATTTGCCGGCCTCGCGATCGTCGCGTCTGGCTGTGGGCGAGCGGAAGATCATTCCAACCAGAGATGCCTTGCAGTCCTTCTGATAGCCGAGCAGGATGGTCTCGCGCACCGTCATGTCCTGGAAGGAGGTGTTTTCCTGGAAGGTGCGCACGATACCATGCCGGGCGACCGCACTCGGACCAATCCCCGTTATGTCACTGCCGTTGAAACGGACGGTTCCGGCGGTGGGCGTGAGAAACGAGGCGATCAGCTTGAAGCAGGTGCTCTTGCCGGCGCCATTGGGGCCGATGATCGACAGGATCTCTCCCTTAGCCAGCGTAAAGCTGATGTCTTTTACCGCCGTCAGTCCGCCAAAAACCTTGGTCAATCCGGAGACTTCAAGCATCGGTCGCCTCCTTCGTCTTGGCGGAACGCCGCCTTATCACGCTCAGTATCCCGTTAGGCATGAGCAGAATGCAGAGGATCATCAGTCCGGAGAAAATAACGGTCTGGTAGCGCTGGAAATCATGCAAAAGCTCGAAGCTCAGCATCATTGCGAGCGCCCCCACCAACGGGCCGATCACGAATTCCAGTCCGCCGACGAAGCAGTAGACCATGAAGTAGACGCTATCGATGACCTGGAAGGAGGTCGGATAGACGTTCTGCTGCAGAGCGGCGAAGAACGCCCCGCCAACACCGGCATAGAAGCAGCTGATCATGAATGCGACGACGCGGTATTTGGCGACATTGATGCCGAGGCTGGACGCGAGATCCTCGTTCTGCCGCAGGGAACGGAACACCGCGCCGACTCGGCTGGTGTCGAGCATCCACATGAACCACAGTCCAAGTAGCATCAACGTACCGGCGAGATAGAAGAAGGGAAGACGCGCGCCCTTCTCAAATGCCGGGATGATGACCAGGCCGAAAAGCGAAAGTTCACCCGGCAGCGGCAGATCGACGATGCCCTGTGCGCCGCGCGTAATCGACGGGAAACTGAGAGCCGCCAGTCGGCACGCTTCGGTGATGCAGAGCGTGATCATGGCGAAGTAGACGCCCTTGAGGCGTAGCACCGGCCAGCCGATGAGCCCGCCCAGCAGCGCCGAGACCAGACCCGAAAGCGGCAGGCAGATCCAGAATGAGAGGCCAAGCTGCGACACCAATATTGCCGTCACATAGGCTCCGATGAGCGCAAAGCCTGCCTGGGCCAGGTTGATGCGCCCGATAGCGAAGGTCAGCCATACGCCAAAGCTGATGAAGCTGACGACCGCCATGGTCGTGACCACATTGAGAACATAGCCGCTGCCACCGAAAACGAGCGGCACGGCGGCGAAGTAGATTGCCGCGATGACCAGTCCGAGTCCGATCGGCTTCAAGGTCGACGCGCGCACCGCAAAGTCGGTTTCAGAGGCGGAGATGACATGTTGCGTGTTCATGATCGATCAGCCCCACGGCTTGCCCATGATCCCGTTCGGCCTCACGATGAGGAAGCCGATCACGATCAGGAAGATGACGAGGAAGGTCATTGAGCCTGGAAGCAGCGCGTAGCCGACCGACTCCAATACACCGAGAACGAAGCCGCCCAGAATGGCACCCGAAAGCACGCCCGCACCTCCGATCATGATCATCAGGAATGCCTTGATCGACACGGCGGTGCCGGCGCCGGTATGGACGGCAAAAATTGCCACCAGCAAGCCGCCGGCGAGCCCGGCCAATCCTGTACCAAGGCCAAAACCCAAGGCGGAGAGCCATTTGAGATTGACGCCCTGAAGCGCTGTCGCCTCACGATCCTGGGCCATAGCGCGCAGGGCACGACCGGTCTTTGTATAGCCGATGAAAGCCATCAGTGCCGCGATCAGGAGCGTCGCCACCACGATGACGACAATCCTGCTCGTCGGCAGTCGCGCGCCGAAAAGTTCGACAATGCCGGTGGCGATGGGCGGAACGCCCCTTTGCTTCTCACCGAACACAATCAGCGCCAGGCTTTCGAGGAAGACGGCCGTGCCCATGGCAAGCAGCATCGTCACTTCCTCGCGCTTCACGCGCAGCATGACGGGCCTGAACAGGAAGAGTTCCATCGCCACGCCAAGCAGGCCGACAATGACGAAGGACATCATCAGGCCAACCCAGAACGGCAGGCCGAAGACGACGTTGAAGTAGTAGACGACGAATCCGCCGATCATGTAGAGCTGCCCGTGCGCGAAATTCACCACCTTCATGATGCTGAAGATGATGGTGATGCCGAGCGCTATCAGCGCGTAGGTCGTTCCGACGACAAGTGCGTTGAGCAGAACCTGCGTCATCATATGGTCTCCTTTGGTTGGGACGGCGTCTCGTCGTCCCAAGAACTCGCGGCTGCGACTCATGAGCAGCGAATTATCGAGGCTGGCGATGTGGGACAGTCCGCCAGTCGCACTGTCCCGACATGTTTAGAGCGTCGTGCGTTCACTCGGCCGTACAAAGGACGCTCTAACACTCTGATTGAGCGTCGGATTGTTCCGAGAACCGGATTTCAATTTTTCAGTCCGATGCTCTAGTCAGCGAGTTCTCCGACGAAGAGCGGCTCATACTCGCCGTCCTTGACCGCCTGAACGACGATCGGCACCGATACCTGCCGGGGCTGGCCGTAATCCTTGCGGCCGACATATTTCAGCTCGCCGCCGTCCTTCAGGAACGGATTGGTGCCGACGAAGCTGTCCAGCGCCACCTTGAAGACTTCCGTATCCTCGAGCGCCTTGGGTCCGGCGGCTTGCAAGGTCTGGATCATGATCTCCGGGCCATAGACATAAAGGCCGGCAACATCGTTCCACTCGCCCCAATCCTTGGTGTAGCGCTCGATGAACTTCACCATGAAGTCGCTGCGGATCGCCTCGGTGCTGGCACCGCCCGCCACGATGAACCCATTCGCGGCCTCTCCTGCCACCTCGTAGATCGCCTTCGGGTCCTGTCCGGTCTCCGTACTCATGGTACCAGTAAAGCCGAGTTCGCGTGCCGCCTTGATCAGGGGGCCGACATCAGACGGATTGACTCCCGATAGAACGATATGGTCGGGCTCCGAACCAATCAATTTGGTGAGCACGGGGAAGAAGTCGGTGGTGCCGGATTCGTATGTCTCCTGGTCGGAGACGACATTCAGGCCGAGCGCCTTCGCGGCTGCCGAGCCCTCATTGCGTTGATTGATAGGATCAGCGTTGTTCTCGCACACGAAGGCGATCTTCTTCACGCCCTTGTTGTCCATCAGCCATTTGTAGATGATCGGCCCGACCTGGTAGGAGGCCACCATACCGAGGATCGACTGCGATGCCGGTGCTGTATAGAGCGACTTCGAAAACGCATAAGGCATGTTGATGGTGTTGTTGGCCTCCATCACCGACTTTGCGCTCTCGGCGGTCGAGTCCGTATTGGGACCCTGGATGTATTTCACACCTTCAGCGATGAGCTTTTCGGCTCCGGTCTGCGCGCCTTTCGGATCAGCCTTGTCGTCGACGCAGACGACTTCGATCTTGTAAGTCTCGTCGCCGATCTTCACGCCACCATCGTCGTTCCACATTCCGGCGCGCGATTTGAACGTCTGGCACATCACGCCACCCCAACCCGCAAAGGGGCCGCTCATCACCCCAAGCGCACCAATCTTCAAAGTCTCCTCGGCTTGCGCCTGTGCCGTTAATGCCAGCGCACTAGCCGCAACGCCCAAAATAAGCTTGGCGCGAAAAGAATTCCTGCCCGATGAAAGCATGATTATTATCTCCTCCACTTTGACTGTCCGGAAGTCTTGTTTTTATTTGACTTACCTGGACTGGTTCAATTCAGCATAAGCGACCCATTTACATGCCTTGTGCTTTGTTCATATTGAGCGTATGATTTCTCATTCAATAGTGTCAATCAATTCATTGACACGGTGTCAAAATAGCGGGGCGCTGTGATGTGGACACCCGAGATAAAGAAGGGAACAGGTCCGATTTATATGGTGATCTGCGATGCGCTCGAGCGCGACATCGCGGAGGGCAAACTGCGGCCAAGCGAGAAGCTGCCACCCCATCGTGAGCTCGCCTATCGGCTCGATGTCACCGTCGGCACCGTAGCCCGCGCCTACACGGAAGCGGCGGCGCGGGGCCTCGTCGTCGGCGAGGTCGGGCGCGGCACCTTCATCAACGATTTCGACAGCCATCGTGAGGACATCACGCGCCTTGTCGTACCCGAAAAGCCACAGCCCGAGGTCATCGACCTCGGTTTGAACCTTTCGGCAATCGGGGAGGCGGAGGAAATTCTGCGATCGACGCTGAAGGACATGTCACGGTCGGGTTCCATCGACCAGTTGCTGGTCTACCAACCCAGTGCCGGCATGATCTCGCATCGCGCCATCGCAACGCAATGGCTCGGCAAGATCGGCGTTCGAACGCATCCCGACAATGTCATCATCTGCAATGGTGGCCAGCACGGCCTGCTGCTCAGCATGATGGCACTGGCCGGCCATGGCGACTCGATTGCCACCGAGCCCCTCACCTATCCGGGGGCCAGAGCCATCGCCCATCAGCTCGGGATCAATTTGAACGCGGTGCACATGGACAAGGAAGGTATTGACCCGACCGCGCTGCGCGAATTGTGCGAAACAAGGAAGCCGAAGGCGCTCTACTGCATGCCGGTCCTGCAGAATCCGACCACCATCACCATGTCGGAACGCCGCATGCAGGAAATCGCAAATATAATCGAGGAGTTCGGTCTCTATATCATAGAGGACGATGTCTACGGCTTTCTGGCCGAAGACAGGCCACCGCCCTTTGCCGCGCTTATTCCGGAGCGGAGCATCTATCTTACCAGCGCTTCGAAAAGCATGGCGCCCGGCCTGCGCATCGGCTTCCTCGCGGTGCCGCCCAAACTGCGCCGTGCGGTGCAGGAAATCGTGACGATGAGCAACTGGATGTCGGCACCGCTCATGGCGGCAGTGGTCACCAATTGGATTGTCAACGACTATGCCGACAAGCTGATTGCCTGGCATCGTCGCCAGGCGCGGGAACGCCAGGAACTGGCGCACCAGATCCTCGGCTCCTATGCGCAGCCGGCATCGACCTCCTGCTACCACCTGTGGCTGCAACTACCCGAGCCTTGGCGAATGGATTCCTTTTCGGCGGCCGCGCTGCGCGAAGGCGTCAGGGTCATCACGGCGGACGCTTTCTCGGTGAAGCGGGACCATGCGCCACATGCCGTAAGGCTCTGCCTCGGCGCCGCCCATTCGCTCCCTGACATCGCGCTTGGGCTGGACCGGCTTGTCGGCCTGCTGGGATCGCGACCCCGACCTCACATGGATTTGCAGTCGATCGGCTACATTTGACTGTTAAATCACAGGTTGTGTAAAGTTACACCCGCGGCCGCTCCACTTCCGACTGAACGTCTTTGCCGATACCCGGCAAAATTGCTTGGGTGTCAATGTATTCGTTGACTTCGTTCAGCCCGTTCATACGATGCGGATGAAGAGGTGCAATAAGTCCAAACCAATCAACAAATGCACCTCCT